>JAMOMS010000101.1 GCA_027067015.1 Campylobacterales bacterium
CACGAAAAGAGAGACCCGCCACCCGCATCTTAGCGCTCCGTCAACCGCCCGACCCGCTCGCCAAAGCGTACTTTCCTGCCTCTGGCCGTCTCAACCTCCAGCAGGCCCGGTTCAGCGAAAACCAGCACCGTCGAGCCCATTTTGAACATACCGAGCTCCTCGCCCTTTTCCAATACCACCGGTTTGTCGTCGTAACGATAAAACGTAGGCGACTCGGCCCGGGCGTTGGTATGAATGCGCGGATCGAACCGCAGGGTCATCTTGCCCACGTTCAGCGCCCCTACCAACACCATAAAAAACGTCCCGCCTTTGTCTGTGCGACACTCCAAAATCACCCGCTCATTCTCCACAAAGAGGTTTTTACGCTTGCGCAATGAGGGCATATTGACCGGATAGAGCGCCCCTGGCCGATGCAGGGCCGAAAGCACCCGCATTCGGCAGGGCACATGGTAGCGGTGGTAATCTTTAGGAGAGAGGTAGAAGTTGATGTAACTGCCGTTACGCAAACGCCCGGCCCCCTCTTTATAGGTTTCGGTCAGGAGCGCCTCCACGCAATAGCGCATCCCTTTGATCTGCAGGGCCTGATCCTCTTTAAGCGCCCCGCACTCGGTAATCAACGCGTCAACCGGAGAGATAAAAGCCTCCGGCGCCCTGTCAACGGGTCGCTCTTTGCGCAGTTCCCTGGTAAAGAGTTTGTTGAGCGTGGGATAGGTTTCAGGCGGCGCAAACTCGCGCATATCCAGCCCCATCACATTCACGTATGTGCGGTTGATGAGTGTTTGCAGGGAGGAAGAGAAGGCATGATCGGCAAACGCCCCGAACCAGCGGGAGATCGTGTTGGTAAAATGCCCGGCCATCTACTGAATCCTCTCCAGCGCCTCTTCCATCAGGGTAATATGATAATCTTCCTGGTAGTTGATAAAGTTGAAAAAGCGCTGAAAATTCTCATCTCCCACCGCTTCGGCCAAAGCCCGGCACTGCTCCTTGGCCCCTTTTTCCTCCTCAATGCCCTCTTCAAGGAACTTTTTGAGTGAGTCAAAGCGGTAGATCTCGCTTGTGACCATCCTGGGCACCGAAAGGATCCCCATCTTGGCCATGATACGGGCAAAAGATTTAAGGTGAAATTTCGACTCATCAATCAGGATCTGGAAAATCTCGTGCAGACGCTTGTCTTCCACCCGCGTCTGGGCATAGGAGTAGATGACAATCAGTTCATACTCCTTGTAGCTTTCCTCAAACAAAAAGAGCATCAGCGCCGCCAACGCCTCCTGCGAAAAGCTCACACCGTCAACCGTCATGGAGCGATCGAACGCGCCGATTTTTGTCTCTCTTTCAAAGGCGCCGGCCAGCTCATTGCGGATAAACCCAAGATCGTGCAGTATCCGTTTGGCCAGCGGGTCGCCGTCATCGCTCAATTGCGCCTCAATCCGCGCCAGCGCCTCGTCACAGAAACGGGCCGCTTCCCCTTCGGTGGCAAACCGCAAACGGATGCCGGGCCGCTCCCAACTGTATTCAATCCCCCGTTTGACAAACATATCCTCCACAAAGCGCAGGTGGCGATAAAGAATCTCGGCGTAATCGTAAAGCGTCTCGCCCCAAGCCCTGTCCTGTGCAGAGAATGAGGCAAAGAGCAGTCGCAACCACCCCTCGTGTATGGAGACAAAGAGTCGTTTGGCCATCGTCTATCCTTCCCGGGTATTGTCAAAAATCTGCTTGCCCATCGCCTCGGGGTCGCAACGCTGGGTGATCATACGGGTGGGCACCACCGCGTCCGGATCATCCGCCTTGGCTGTAAGATGCTCCAGGGCGGCGTAAAAGGCTTCGGCCACCAGTTCGGTACAGGCCGCCTCCTCAGGGGGCACGTTGTCAAGCTTGGAGAGCATAATCCGCGTCAGCTCTTTGGCCTCTTCCATCTGCGCGCCCTTGACGGTATCGGTAAAGATGGAGCCGGCCACGATGGTAGTCATACAGGCTTTGGCCTGAAACGCGATATCGACAATTTTGTCACCGTCTACCTTCAGGTAGACAATCACCATCTCCCCGTTTTCGGGGTTTTTGCCTATGCCCGTGGCGTCGGCCTCTTCCAGTTTGCCGTAATTGCGCGGGTGCATCATGTGCTCCAGCGTCAGGTCATACAGTTCGTTTTGATCCATGGTTGACATTCGTATACACTTTGGTCCTAAATTTGAAGCAAACGATTATATCACAGCTCCCGCTTTCACGACCGTAATCCCCAAAACCCCGGCCAAAACGCAAGATAAAAGAACCGTCGCCGATAGCCCTTTTTTCAAAAAATCAACTCTTCCACCTCTCTTTTTTGCCATTTTTTAACATTTTTTTGCAATTACGGATCGTGTTGCCTACTGTTTTCTTGCATTTTGAAATAAAAAATTGTACAATGAGCGCGTAAATCTACCATAAGGATAGCCTAATGAAAAAAGCCGAATTCGTTCAGGCGGTCGCCGAAAAAGCGGGCCTCTCCAAAAAAGATACCGAAGCACTGCTTGACGCCGCCATTGACACCATTACCGAAGCGCTGGCTGACGGCAAAAGCGTAAGCTTCATCGGTTTCGGCACCTTTACCACCGCCGAGCGCGCCGCCCGCAAAGCCAAAGTACCCGGTACCGGCAAAGTGGTCGATGTTCCCGCCACCCGCGCCGTCAAGTTCAAAGTGGGCAAAAAACTCAAAGAAGCGGTCGCCAAGTAAGCGCCTCTTTGCTATCAAGCACCGGTTTTTAACCGGTGTTTAAGGTACCAAGCTTTACAATTCGGGTCGAAAAGCGATGGGGTACCAGTCGCCGGGGTGGTGAAACTGGTAGACACGTCAGACTCAAAATCTGATGGGCGTTAGCCCGTGCCGGTTCGAGTCCGGCCCTCGGTACCATATTGTAACTCATATGCGGGAGTAGCTCAGTGGTAGAGCACAACCTTGCCAAGGTTGGGGTCGCGGGTTCGACCCCCGTCTCCCGCTCCATCTTTTCTCTTATTTTTATACTCTTTTTTTCAACCCCGCTTTTCTCC
>JAMOMS010000102.1 GCA_027067015.1 Campylobacterales bacterium
TTGCCAAGCTCAACCAGTTTGCCCTCCTCATCAAACTCCACCAGTTTCAATCCCTTGGCGCTGTTTTCATCCTCCACCAGCAAAACCCTGCCGTCCGGCAGTGTGACTGCGCCGGAGGGCTCAAAGATATTGTAAAAGGTGCCCTTTTTATAAAAAATCTTACCGCTTACCAGCGGATAATAGGCGTTTTTTTCCACAAACAAAAGGGCGTTGATCACCATGGCCGCGCTCACCATCAAACCGGCCGAGAAGAAAAGATAGGCCCGCTTGAGCCAATAGTATTTTTTGTCAATTTCCGAGCCGAGGATATGCAGATGGTGAATCATCTCCTCCTTGGTCTTGCGCGCGCTTTTTAAAATGGCTTTTACCCGCTTCTCATACTCCGGCGGCGAGAGATGGACCATATCCTGATAATAAAGAAGCGAAAACTGCTCTTGGAGGTAGTCTTTGGGCACTATCTCCTCTTTTCGCCTGGGTTTGAGGGCAAAAACCGCCAAAATGATGGAGATAAGCGACGTGACAATAATGGCCACAAACGCCCGTGTCATGGCAGGGCTGTGAATAATCAGGCCCGAGGCGGTGACGCTGACGGTTAGTATAAAGCCGTTAATGGAGATTAAGATCCCCGCCTTGTTATCCGCCAGTGAAGTAAGGTCCAGGTTGGAGCGCAGACCGTTTCTGAAAAAGGTGCTGGCCAACCGGTTATCGGAGCGTTTTTTCTCTTTTTTTTCACTCTGCTCAACATTGATTTGCATTACTTTGATCCAATTGTAAATTCCAACACCCCAAAATAGACTGTATCATTGGGGCCTTCATACACATCAAAAGCTTTTTGATAATGGGCGGGGTTGTCCCGTTCTCTTGCGATCACTTCCATAAAATAGCGGCCCGGCCCTACCTTTCTGCCCGTCTCCCAACGCACCGTCTGATTCGCAATCTTTAAAACCGATCCATCCAGCCCTTTTTGATCAATAATCGGATGTTTAAACGCAGGATTATCCGCCACTCTGACATCATAAACCACTGCATCGCCCTCTAAATCAATCGACTCTTCCCATTTTAAAATCAAGCCGTCATCATAACTCACCTCTTGCCAAAACGGCATAGGATAGCCCACTCTTGCAAAAAGCAACTGCACATTTTGGTCAATGCGAGGTATTAAAAGATTATACTCTTTTTGCCAACGGTCATAGGTTAAATGGGCCGAATCGGGCAATTTACGAATTCTGGGTTCGACAATCGGACGATACATTCCCATTCGCGCCGCTACGGAAGCGGAGTTAATAATCTGGTGAACCTCTTGTACCCGCGCGAGTAGATCTTGGCGATTTTGGGCAATAGAGAGAAACTTACGGTGAAGCGGAATGCCCCAGTAAAGCGAATACCCCCACTCCCACTCGGGAGATTTGTGAATATCACGGCTGGCACCGTCATAATCCCAGGGAATAAAAAAGAATTTTTTTGAGTCTTTGGGATTATAAAGGTAGAAATTCTGGTTAATCGTATCCCGGTTACCCGTTACAAAGTTAACGGCCAACCAGGTCAAATAGTTCTCCCTGTCAAAATAGGTATTAAATACCTTCATAAACTCACCGTCGCTTTTGGCACGCTCTATAGCGGCCAACATCCGGGCAACATTTTTATGATTTTTACCGTTTTGTATCTCCAAATGGGCATTAAAGGCTGATTTGTTCACCGGCTTACCGTCACTATCTACCGCCATCTCCGGCAAATTCATAAACGCGAAATCCTGCGCCTTATAGATTCTCCCGTCTATCGGCAGACCCCGTCTGGCGAGATAGTGCGCGTCAACCCTCTCAATATGGGTAAACAGCCCGTAATATTTCCCGTCTATATCCATATCAAAAAATTTGGTTCGCAATGAATTGAACCCCGGAACATCCACAAAAAAATCAAAAAAGAGCTTATTCCGCATACGGGTACGGTCATAAGGATGTTTATTTAACTGGAGCGTCGCTTCTCCATTGTAAGGGGCACTATCGTCTCCTACAGGATCCAATTTAATACGAAAAGATTTTTGAGGCGCTTTACGGGTCGATTTACCTTTTTGGCTCATACGCCCGGTCAAATCAAAAATATTATTATCTACCAGGCGTAATGAAACCTGAATTTGCGGTTTATAATCATCTTCCGGGTTAGTGTCGTGCTTAATATCATCCAACGTACAAGGACGGGGAGGCGCGGATAAATTGTTAAAGGGGCGGCACATTAAAGGATTGGGTTTGGGAATTGAAACGGACACGGATGCGACACTCACCGCCGAAGGGTCTTCATACAAAGCCGGATTGTCCACCAAATAGCCGCTGTCACCGCTTTTATTGTTATAACTGCCGCAGGCGGCCATCAACAACGCAACGGCAATGGCTAACGAACGCGTTTTCAGCATCCAAATCCCCTCACTTCATTTAACCATATAAAAAAGTAAACCAATATGAACGGCTCTCTTGCTTCAAAGTATCGATTGGTTAATCTATTATAACCATTTTTGACTTAAAAAACTAAAAATGTCAAAAAATAACGCCTACGAAAGTTTTCTTTTCATCAAAGTTATGAGATCTTGTGAAGCTTATTAGGGAGATGGTATAATGTTTTTTTTCTTTTTAAAGATATAAAATCAAACACAAACATCACCAATACGAAAAGTTATAAAGAACCAAAACATGCCAATCATTTACGAACCCAACTCAAAAAGAAAAGCCCATCGCGTGCAAGTGCCTCTCACCGTTTTGGTTGAGGGAGAGAGGTGTCAAACCGCCGATTGGTCGATGACAGGGGTAGGTCTTATCGGCTTAAAGAGGGACTTTCGCCCGGACGAAGAGGTGCAAGCCTCTTTGATCTTACCGCTGGCCGAAGCCAAGATCGAACTACCGGTTACCCTCCACTTCAAAAACGAGCGTAAAAGCGTAAACGGAGAGAAGATCAAAGGGTTTGCCTTCGCCCATATAAGCGAACGTAACAAAAAGGTTCTTAAAGAGTTTTTGG
>JAMOMS010000103.1 GCA_027067015.1 Campylobacterales bacterium
GTTTTTCAAGCAGATAAAAAAGCATGGTAAAAGTGTGCTGAACCACGCTGTGGGTGGAGTAGCCCGCCACGTTTTTGACAATGATCCCTTTTTGCTCGGCGTAGGCCAGATCGACATTGTTCATCCCCGTGGCCGCAACGCAGATGAGCTTGAGACGCTCGCAGGCATCCATCACCCGGCGATCGATCACCACTTTGTTGGTAATAACGATATCGGCCTCTTTGCATCTTTGAACGGTTTCATCAAAAGCGGTTTTTTGATAGATGCAAACTTCACCGAACCGTTCAAAGACCGACAGATCCACATCCTGACCCAACGTAACAGCGTCGAGGATTGCCAGTTTCATCACTCCGCCTTTTTCGCCTGCTCGTAAAAGTAGTTGGTCGCTTCCACAAATCCGTCAATACTGCCGCAGTCAAACCGTCTGCCTTTGAATTTGTAAGCAATGACCATCCCCTTTTGCGCCTGGGCCATCAGGGCGTCGGTAATTTGAATCTCTCCCCCTTTGCCCGGTTTGGTCTGACGGATCAGATCGAAAATATCGGGGGTCAGAATATAGCGACCGATAATGGCAAGATTGGACGGCGCCTCTTCGGGAGCGGGTTTTTCGACCATGGTATCGACCATAAAGAGGTTATCATCAATCTGCTTACCGGCGACCACCCCGTATTTATGGACCTGATCTTCAGGAACCTCCTGAACCGCCACAATGGAGCATCGGTATTTTTCGTATACCCTCACCATCTGGGCCAAAATACCCTCTCCCTCTTCATTGGTACACAGGTCATCGGCCAACACGACGGCAAAGGGTTCATTTCCTACCAGTACGCGCCCTTTGTAGATGGCGTCCCCCAACCCTTTCATCTCGATCTGGCGGGTATAGGTAAAGGTACATCGATCAATCAAGGCCCGAATATCGGCAAGCAGATGTTCTTTCGCGCTACCCTTGATCTGGTTCTCCAGTTCGTAACTGATGTCAAAATGGTCCTCAATGGCCCGTTTGCCCCGACCGGTGATAATGGCCATGACATCCATGCCGGCTTCCACAGCCTCTTCGACGCCGTATTGAATCAGCGGTTTGGCCATGACCGGCAACATCTCCTTGGGCATCGCTTTGGTGGCGGGCAGAAAACGGGTGCCGTATCCGGCCGCAGGAAAAAGACATTTTTTGATTTTCATTTTAACTCCCTCTCTTTTTCATAAAAAAATAATAGAATTGTACCAAAGGCGGCGGCCATAATGACACAAGCCCCCGCCGAAAGGTCAAAACGGTACGCCAAAAAGAGTCCAAACAACAGATAAATCAGACTCAAAAGAAAGCTTATACCCATCATGCCCGCCAGGGTTTTGACGTATCGTTCCGCCGTAAACGCGGGCATGGTCAACAGGGCAATAACCATAATAAGCCCCACCAATCGCATGGCCAATACCACCGTCAACGCCGTCAAAACCAGCAACAACAGGTGTAACCAGCGGGTTTTGACTCCTTGAAGCGCGGCGAAAACCGGGTCAAACCCAAGCGCTAAAAGATCATAGTAAAAGTACCAGATGAGGGCCGTAAGTATCAAATCAAACGCTGTCATCATCCACAAATCGGTCCCGTTTACCGCCAAAATGGAGCCAAACAGAAAGCTCATGAGATCGGGGTGGTAACCTTGGGTCAGATCGGTCAGAATAACACCCACGGCCATACCGACCGCCCAGACCATACCGATGACCGTATCGGTGCGGTGAAGGTTGCGATAGGAGATCCAGGCGATCAGCAGGGCCGCCAGCAGGGCCGCTGTCGCCGCGCCGCCCAGTACGGGCCACCCCATAAAGATAGCCAGCCCCACCCCCCCGTAGGTAGCGTGGGCGATACCGCCGCTCATGAAGGTCATGCGGTTGGCTACGCTTAGCGGCCCGATAATACCGATGGCCACGGCAATCAATACCCCGGCGATCAACGCGTTTTGAAAAAAGGACAGTGACAACGCTTCAAGCATCTTCACACGCCTTGGTACAGGTGATGGCCCGCCCCAGATCCCGCCAGAACTCGGCCCCGCAGTAGTGACCGTTTTCACCGGAGAGCTGTTTTTTGATCTGGTAACGGGTATGGGCGTCGATTTCGTGCATCAGGGCGGTTTTATTGACATAGAGTGCGTGACGGGCATACCCCATGACCATACTCATATCGTGGCTGACCACCACGACGGTCATGGTTTGGTTCAGTTCGGCCAACAGTTCAAAAATCTCATGCTGACCGCTAAAATCGATACTGGCGGTGGGCTCATCCAGCATCAAAATTTTGGGCTCTCCCGCCAGCGCCCTAGCGATCAACACCCGCTGACGCTCTCCGCCCGAAAGCTCCCCGATCCGTCGATCCAGGAATTCGACCATACCCACGCGCGCAAGGGCGCTGAGGGATCTTTCTTCATCTTCCTTGCTGTATCGTCGCCATCGTGTGCGCCTGCGCAACAATCCCATGGCCACCACTTCACCCACGGTGACGGGAAAGTCGACATTGTGTCCGGTCTCCTGGGGGACATACCCCACCGCCACATCCGCTTTCTGGGGTGGACGTCCGTAGAGTAAAACGGTGCCGGCCGTCGGCCTCAAAACCCCCAGCAGTAGTTTCAAAAGGGTGCTTTTTCCGCCGCCGTTGGGGCCGATAACCGCCAGAAAATCACCCTCTTCTACTCTGAATGTCACATTTTCCAGGGCGGGATAGCCGGCATAATCAAAACTGAGTGCCCTGGCTTCGATGGCCGCTACCGTTTGGGACATATTGACTCCGCCAGTCGCAAAAGGTTTTGGGCCCAATTTTCGGCCATCGGGTCGGCCTCAACAAGCCGGGCGCCGATATGCTTGGCAATAAGCCGGGCCGTGCGCTTGGAAAACTGCGGCTGGACAAAGAGGGCTTTGACCCTCTTCTCTTTGGCCGTGCGAATCAGTTTTGCCAACAGTTTGGGGCCGGGCTCCTTGCCCTCCGCCTCAATGGGAATCTGCTCTAGACCGTAAG
>JAMOMS010000104.1 GCA_027067015.1 Campylobacterales bacterium
TTGTGAGGGCGGTGGTGTCGTTGAGAGCGGGGGATGAGAGGCCTCGTCTTCTTTGATGCGGGGTTGGGTGCTTTGTGTATGGCGGGGGTGAGACGAAGCGGTGTCGTGATCTTGCGGCTTTTGGGCGGGGCGATTCTCTTTTTTGGGTGATTTGATCTTCAGACGATCTTGAATCTCTTTACTGCGTTTGTGATCTTGAATAACCGCCATTAAAAAAAGCAGTAACAACAGTAACAAAGCGCCTGCCAATCCAACCAGTATGACTTTGACCATACCCGTCCTTTCCTTATTAAATCTCGCTTTTAAGCCATTCTAACACGCCTTTCGTTAAACTTCAAATAGTATGAATCAAATTTAAGGGATTAACCTGCGATGAAGCCCCGATTTTGCCATTTGCACCTGCACACCGAGTATTCGCTTCTTGACGGCGCCAACAAAATCTCCAAATTGGCCGGAAGGCTCAAAGAGTTGGGGATGGACGCGGTGGCCATTACCGATCACGGCAATATGTTCGGCGCGATCGATTTTTATCAGCAGATGAGAAAAGAGGGGATCAAACCCATTATCGGGATGGAAGCCTATATTCACAACAGCGACGACCTGGGTGACAAAAGCACCCGCCAGCGCTTTCATCTGTGCCTTTACGCCAAGAACGAAACAGGATACAAAAATTTGATGTACCTAAGCTCCCAGGCTTACATCAAAGGTTTTTACTACTATCCGCGCATTAACAAAAAACTTTTGCGAGAACATAGCGAGGGGCTTATCTGCTCATCGGCCTGCCTGCAAGGGGAGGTCAACTGGCACATGAACCTGAGTGAGCGTAACGTCAAATTCGGCGCCAAAGGGTATGAAGAGGCCAAGCGGGTGGCGCTGGAGTACCAAGAGATTTTCGGTGACGATTTCTATTTGGAGCTGATGCGCCACGGTATCGGCGACCAGCTGGCGATTGACGAGCAGGTTCTGCGCCTCAGTCTTGAGACCGGCATCAAAATTGTCGCCACCAACGACACCCACTACCTCTATCAAAACGACGCCGAGGCGCATGAGGCGTTTATGTGTATTGCCATGAACAAACTCTACGACGACCCCGACCGCCTGCGCCACTCGGTGCATGAGTTTTATCTCAAATCTCCCGAAGAGATGGCCGAGCTCTACGCCGACATTCCCGAGGCGCTGGAGCATACGATGGAGATCGCCGACAAGTGCGATCTGGAGCTCAACCTTGGCAATCCGACGCCGCCCAATTTCAAGTTTGCCCGCGAATATGCCGACAAAGAGGGCGTGAGTGTCCCCGAGCCGGAGAAAGAGAACAGTTTTGCCAATGACGAGGCGCTCTTTATTCATGTATGCCGCAAGGGGCTTGAAGAGCGTCTCAAATTTGTGCCAGAAAGTGAGCATGAACGCTACCGCAAGCGGCTGGAACGGGAGATTGGGATTATCAACCAGATGAAGTTTCCCGGTTATATGCTCATTGTCTGGGATTTTGTAAGAGAGGCCAAGGAGCGGGGGATCCCCGTGGGGCCGGGTCGGGGATCGGCCGCCGGAAGCCTGGTGGCCTACGCGCTTAAAATCACCAACATCGACCCGATGAAGTACGATCTTCTCTTTGAGCGCTTTTTGAATCCCGAGCGCGTGAGTATGCCCGATATCGATATGGACTTTTGCCAGAGTCGCCGGGGGGAGATTATCGATTATGTGGTGCAAAAATACGGCCGCTACAACGTGGCGCAGGTGATTACCTTCGGTTCACTTTTGGCCAAGGGGGTCATACGCGACGTCGCCCGGGTGCTGGGGCTTAGCTACGCCGAAGCGGACAAGATGGCCAAGCTCATCCCCGACGAGCTGGGGATCACGCTCATGGGCAAAGGCAAAGAGGGCGAAGAGGGGTTCAAACCGGGCGCCTGGCATAAAGAGCCCAAGCTCAGGGAGCTGGTGGAGACCAACCCCACCGCTGAACGGGTCTGGAAGTTCGCTTTGGCGCTGGAGGGGCTTAAACGCAACGCCGGGATGCACGCGGCGGGGGTGGTGATCTCCAACGAGGAGCTCTGGCACAAGACGCCGCTTTACAAGCCTTCGGGCGAAGAGACGCTGGTGACCCAGTATTCGCTCAACTTCCTCGAAGACGTGGACCTGATCAAGTTCGACTTCCTGGGGCTCAAGACCCTCACCGTCATCGACAATGCCGTCAAACTGGTCAAAAAGCGCCACGGCGTCGACATCGACCTGGACAACATGCCCATGGACGACGCGAAAGTCTACGAGACGATCCGCGGCGGCGAGACGATCGGGATGTTCCAGATCGAATCGGGCGGTATGCAGCAGCTCAACGCCAAGCTCAAGCCCGACAACTTCGAAGACCTCGTCGCGGTGCTGGCCCTCTACCGCCCCGGCCCGATGGAGTCGGGGATGCTTGATGACTTCATCGAGCGCAAGCACGGTCGTCAACAGATCACCTACATGTTCCCGCAGCTCGAAGAGATCCTCAAGCCCACCTACGGTGTCATCGTCTACCAGGAGCAGGTCATGCAGATTGTGCAGACGATCGGGGGCTTCAGCCTGGGCAAGGCGGACATCGTCCGGCGGGCGATGGGAAAAAAGAAGTTCGACCTGATGCAAAAATACAAGAGCGAGTTCGCCGAAGGGGCGAAGGCCCAGGGGCTCGACTACGACAAGGCGGCGGAGCTTTTTGACCTGATCGAGAAGTTCGCGGGTTACGGTTTCAACAAATCGCATTCGGCCGCCTACGCCATGGTCACCTACCAGACCGCCTACCTCAAGACCCACTATCCGGCGGAGTTCATGGCGGCGCTCCTGACCAGCGAAAAGGACAACACCGACAAGGTGGTCAAATACATCGACGAGGTCAAGCGTCTGGGCATCGCGCTGCTGGCCCCCGACATCAACCGTTCGGCCCTGGAATTCACCCCGGACGCCGCCGAGGAGGGCGGGGAGGTCATCCTCTTCGGGCTGGGCGCCATCAAAGGGGTGGGCGACGCC
>JAMOMS010000105.1 GCA_027067015.1 Campylobacterales bacterium
CCGGACATGGCCCAAAGCCTTCTGCCCCTTTTTGACGCGCCCCGTCCCGTCTCTTTTCGCCTCAACCCCCTCAAAGCCGACCGCCAAAAGACGCTGGAGGCGTTGAAGCAGGAGGGGTTTGACCTCTCACCCGTCGCCTGGTACGCCGACGCGTTTACCGTCCCTTACGATCAGCGCGACGCCCTCACCCGCTCACCGCTCTTTGAAAACGGCGCCATCTACATTCAAAGTCTTAGCTCCATGCTGGCCCCCCTGGCGCTTGAGCCCAAACCCGGTGAAACGGTGCTTGATCTGGCCGCCGCGCCGGGAGGCAAGAGCCTCATGATGGCCGCTTTGATGCAAAATGAGGGGTGGCTTTCGGTGGTGGAACCGGGCAAAGAGCGCTTTTTCCGCCTCAAAGCCAACCTGGCGCGCGGCGGTGTGACCATTGCCCACCACTACATGACCGACGGCCGAAGTGTAGGCGCCAAATGCCCGGCGATGTTTGATAAAGTGATGCTGGATGCTCCCTGCTCTACTGAGGCCAAATTCAAAAGCTTCGATCCCAAAACCACCGCCTACTGGAGCGAACGCAAGATCAAGGAGATGGCCAAACTGCAGTTTCGCCTTCTTTTGTCAGCCTACAAAAGCCTCAAACCGGGCGGTACACTGCTATACGCCACCTGCTCGTTTGCCCCCGAAGAGAACGAAGCGGTCATTGACAAAGCCCTCGGCCGACTGGAGAATCTGGAAGTACTTCCTCTAAATCTGCCCGCCACCAACACCCACCCGGGGCTTTCGGCATGGGGCAAAAAAGGCTTCGACAAGCGCGTCGCGCGCACCGTGCGCGTATTGCCCGATGAGACGATGGAAGGATTCTACCTGGCGCTTTTGCGAAAAGCTGTTTTATAAAAAATAACTGGAACGGCTTCCGTCGCAAGTATTTTGTCACTCAACCAAAAAGACTGATATTGACTTCATCTTTTTCCGATGATATACTTCGGATATACACAAAAGAGGTGCAGTATGATAACGACACTTTCAAAATGGGGAAACTCTCAAGGTGTAAGACTTTCAAAAGAGATGATGAGAGAATTGAGCCTCTCCATAGGAGACAAACTAAATATTTCCGTGAAAGATCATAAAATCATCATCGAACCCGTCAAAAAAGAGAGGGTGAAATACAACATCGACGACCTGGTCAAAAAGATCCCAAAAGGGTATACACCCACCGAAGTGTTCAACGATAAAGCCGGGTTGGAGCAGTGGTAAAGTATATCCCCAAACAAGGCGATATCGTCGCGCTCAGTTTCGATCCGCAAAGCGGCCATGAACAAAAAGGCCGAAGACCCGCCATCATCGTCTCAAACGACACCTTCAATCGGTATGTCGGGTTGGCTTTTGCCTGTCCGATCACCAATACAAAAAGTGACTTCCCGTTTCATGTTAAAGTCAACAGCACGCAGATCACGGGCTATATCATGTGCGAGCAGATGAAAGCGGTCGACTATAGAGCCAGACATATCAAATTCATCGAAAAAGCGAACCAAGAGACGATGAGCCATGTGCTCGGTATCATTGACAGCATCATGCAGTCATAAGGCTCCGTGGAGATTTGTTATAATTAATTGATGCAACCAAACAAAGAAGAGATTTTACAAACCCTGCGCAGTATCAACCGCCAATTGGCCTCAAACGGCATTCGGATTGTCGGGCTTTTCGGCAGTTTTGCCAAAGAGAGTGCCAACACCTATAGCGACATCGACATCGCCGTAAAAAAATCGGCCGACTTTTTCAAACACCACGGCGCCTATGACTACTTTGACCGTCCCGATACACTCAAACGACATCTGATTCGTGCTTTCAACCGTCCCGTCGATCTTTTTGACCTTGATAGCCAAAGCCCGCTGAAAGAGCGTATTGAAAAAGAGCTGATTCATGTCTGAAAATCCACCGCTTAGGAGCGTTTATGCCTTCACTTTTTGAAAAACTTGGCATCTTCTACATGGGCAAGGAGCTCAATCCCGACACGTTGGAGCCCACCGAAAACCCCACCCTTCTAAAAGCCAAAGATTTCACCACCCACGCCGCCATTATCGGCATGACCGGCAGCGGCAAGACGGGGCTTGGCATCGGCCTGCTCGAAGAAGCGGCCATTGACAACATTCCCGTCATCGCCATCGACCCCAAAGGAGATCTTGGCAACCTGGCGCTTGCCTTTCCCGATCTCGCGCCCGAAGATTTCGAGCCGTGGGTGGCCGAAGAGGCACGGCGCAAAGGTATAGACGCCAAAACCCTGGCCAAGGAGAAGGCCGCTTTTTGGCAAAAGGGGATCGAAAGCTTCGGGCAGGACAAAGCGCGCATCGCCCGGCTGGCCGAGCATGAGGTTACCATCTACACCCCCGGCTCCACGGCGGGCGTGCCCGTCAACGTGCTGGGCAGTCTGGAAGCGCCCGGCGAAGAGGTTCTGCAAGACGCCGACCTGTTTGCCCAGACGCTGGGTTCAACCGTCGCCTCACTGCTGGCCCTGCTCGGCATCGAGGCCGACCCGCTTGAAAGCCGCGAATACGCGCTTATCGCCCAGATTATCAAGCAGGCGTGGCTAAAGGGCGAGACACTGGACATGGGCGGGCTGATCGCCAAAATCATCACCCCGGGCTTTGAGCGTATCGGCGTACTGCCGCTCTCGGCCTTCTACCCCGACAGTGATCGCTTCAAACTGGCGGCGCGTTTTAACAACGTATTGGCCAGCCCCTCCTTCTCAGCCTGGCTGGAGGGCGAGCCCCTGCAGATTGAGCGCCTGCTCTATGACACCGACCAAAAGGCGAAGGTGGCGGTCTTTAACATCGCACATCTTGGTGATGAGGAGCGGATGTTTTTTGTCACCCTCCTGCTCAACCGCGTCGTGGGCTGGATGCGCCGCCAAAGCGGCACCGGACGGCTCCGCGCCCTGCTCTATATGGACGAAATTTACGGCTACTTTCCGCCCTCCAAAAACCCGCCCTCCAAAG
>JAMOMS010000106.1 GCA_027067015.1 Campylobacterales bacterium
AATACCTTGACTCTTTCCATAAGAAGGGCAAAAAGAGCGTTGAAGAGACCATCAAGGAGAAGGTGGTCGAGAAGGTGACCAAAAAGGTCAAGGATGAGGAGACCGGTGAAGAGAAAGAGGTGACCGAAGAGGTGACCAAAATGGTGCCCAAGAAGGTCAAAAAAACCGTCGAGGTGGAGATCAACAAATTGATGGAGCTTTTGGACGCGCCGGAAGATCTGGCCGACAAACTCCCCAAAATGTTGGCCAAGAAAGAGTCTTTCTCCATCATACTGGGCGAGGATCTCTATCATCATCCCAAGGCGCAGAATCTGGCCAAACTGGCGGGTATGATCGCCAAGTATACCGATTTTGAGGTGGTTATCCTGCCCTCCAAAACCAATACGCTGGGCGTGAGCCTCATCTGTGATCTTGACGAAGAGGCCGAAGGCAAAGTGGTCGGCTACAATGCGCCGGGCGACTTTGTGCTCAGCGCTGTCGGCGACGGCGATCTGGATATGCCCGCGCTTAACCAGCAGGAGGGCACCTTTACCAACGTCGATAAACGGGTAGTGCCGACCTATGTGGCACTTCCTTATCGCGGTTATATTCTTAACGATCTGGCCAACGCCCTGGGTGTGGAAGCAAAATTGACGGTCGATTACACCGCGTGCCTGCCCGAGGAGAAAGGGTTTGAGCGTGTCGCGTTTGACGATCTGCCCTGTCACTACACCAACAGCGGCGAGGAGGTGCGCGGCTATGCCCTCAAACCGATCAAATGCAAGGCGCAAACCCCCAAAGTCGGCAAGGTGGATACAAAGGGCGCCTTGGAAGGCGATATCGCCTACCGGTGCAACCCGGTGCTTCAGTTCAACGCCTTTACCCAAAAGGCACACCAACTGGCCGACGAGGCGAAGGTTGTCGTTTCGCCCGAGCGGCTGGAGAGTCTTGGGGTTCAGGAGGGAGAACGTCTCCGTGTCACGGCCGGCGGGGCATCGGTCGAATTGCCGGTAGCGGTCGATAAGTTTATCGGTGGCGATATTGTCATGGTGCCGGATTTTGATCCCAGCATCGAAACCGACAAGCTCTTTGCCACCAACCGATACCAAAACGTAACCATTGAAAAGGTGTAAGCCATGACAACGACTGGATTTATCATCGCCACGATTATCAAGATCCTTGTGGTTTTGGGCCTCTTTTCCGCCCTGGCGGGTTTTGGTACCTACCTGGAGCGGAAAGTACTGGCCTTTATGCAACGGAGGCTCGGCCCCATGCACGTGGGCCCCTACGGCGTGTTGCAGGTTTTGGCCGACGGTATCAAACTCTTTACCAAAGAGGATATCATTCCCCAAAACGCCGTCAAGCCGATCTTTATGATCGCGCCGATCATCGGGGCGGCCACGGCGTTTATCGCTTTGGCGGCCGTGCCGATTCTGCCTGAGTTTGAGATCTTTGGGGTCAAGGTTCACCCCATTATCGCCGACATTAACGTGGGTGTGCTTTTCGTGCTGGGTGTGATGGCCAGCGGGCTTTTCGCGCCACTGCTTGCCGGTATGGCCAGCTCCAACAAGTGGGGACTGCTGGGCGCGGCCCGTACCGCCATCCAACTGCTTAGTTATGAGGTCGTTACCGGTCTGTCTATCCTGGCGCCGCTGATGTTGGTGGGCTCTTTGTCGCTGATTGATATCAACAACTACCAAAGCGGCGGGTTTACCGATTGGATTGTATGGAGTCAGCCGGTGGCTTTTGTACTCTTTTTGATCGCGGGCTTTGCCGAAACCAACCGGACACCCTTTGACCTGCTGGAGCATGAGGCGGAGATCGTTTCGGGTTACGCGACCGAATATTCGGGTATGCGCTGGGGTATGTTCTTTATCGGCGAGTACGCCAATATGATTACCCTTGGCTTTTTGGCCAGCCTGATTTTCCTGGGCGGCTTTAACGACTGGGGCTTCATTCCCGGCGGATTGGCGATTGTGCTGAAGGTCTCCTTCCTCTTCTTCTTCTTCCTCTGGACCCGGGCGGCGTGGCCCCACGTACGACCCGACCAGTTGATGTGGCTGTGCTGGAAGGTGTTGATGCCGATCGCGGTGCTCAACGTTGTCGTTACCGGCATCGTACTGATGATGTAAGGGGGAGTCGATGAGTTTGGAACAGTTTAAAGATAGAAACGTGGTGCAAAACTATGTCCACATTCCGGTGGACAAGCCGCCGCAAAAGCCGATGGACAAATTCAAGCAGGTGGTTCGCCGCACCTTCAAGGGCGAGCTTTTCGTGGGCCTTTGGGTGGTCTTTCGGGAGATGATCAAACGGGATTTTCACACGGTCAAATATCCGTTGGAAAAGCTTCCCATCTCCCCCCGCTATCGGGCGGTACATAAACTCTATCGCCTTCTTGAGAGCGGTAACAACCGCTGTATCGGGTGCGGACTTTGCGAAAAGATCTGTATCGCCAACTGTATCCGCCTGGAGACACGCTATGACGAGAAGCAACGCAAAGAGGTGACCGAATACAGCATCAACCTGGGTCGCTGTATCTTCTGCGGTTACTGCGCCGAAGTGTGTCCCGAACTGGCGATCGTGCATGGACAGCGCTACGAGAACGCCAGTGAACAGAGGGCCCACTTCGTGCTCAAAGACGATATGCTCACCCCGCTCGATTTCCTCAAAGAGGGCAAGCAGGAGGAGTTCCCCGGATTCGGTGCCGTCAGCCCCAACGCGGACGAGCGTATCAAGAAAACGCCGACGGCGTATTAAGGATGGGAAGATGTTTGAAGCGATAGCCTTTTATACCTTCAGCGCGATCACGATCGTGATGTTCTGGATCACCGTCACCAGCAAAAACGCGCTTTATGCCATGAGCGCCCTGGCGGCAGGGATGATTATGATCAGCGGGTTTTTCTTCCTGCTGGATGCCGACTTCCTGGGTGTGGTGCAGATTATTGTCTATACCGGCGCGGTGATGGCGCTGTACGCCTTCGGTATGATGTTTTTCGATACCACCCGGGATGTCAAAGAGCGCGTTCGCGCGCCCAAGCTGGTTTTTTTGCTTAGCGGCATGACGGCACTGGTGCTGGTCATCGCCCTGGTGGCGCCGATTCTGGGTGATCATATTGAGGCGCTCTATCCGATGAAAGAGGGCATCGAGAACCCGCAGGCGGTGGGTGTGGTGCTTTTTACCAAATACCTGGTGCCCTTCGAGGTGGCCGCGGTGATGCTGTTGGTGGCGATGATCGCCGGTATCGTGCTGGCGGGTAAAAAGATGGATGAGAGCTTGACGCTCAAAGTCGAAGATGAATTTACGCAAAAGGGTGCCCAATGATTACGCTCAGCCACTATCTGGTACTTTCGGCCGTGCTGTTTGCGATCGGCCTGGTGGGTGTCTACCGCAGGAAGAATCTTTTGATGTTGCTCTTTTCAACAGAGATTCTTCTGAACGCGGCCAACGTCGGGTTCGCGGCGATCTCCAAGTTTTACGGTGATCTGACGGGCCAGATGTTCGCCTTCTTCATCGTCGCCGTGGCGGCGAGCGAAGTGGCGGTGGGCCTTGGTCTGATGATCGTCTGGTACAAGCGGCGCGGCACGCTTGATATCGATTCCATGCAATCAATGCACGGGTAAAAAGGATGGCTATGGAAACATATCTGTATATCGCACTCTTCGCACCGCTGGTGGGGTCGCTTTTCGCGTCGCTTTTTGCGGACAAGCCCAAGACGATCATTACGGGGTTGGCGACATCGGCCCTGCTCTTTGTCTCATGGGTCAGCTCCGTGGTCTTGCTACTGCACGTAGCCCACGGCGAGGCGGTGCACGTGAAGATGATGGACTGGATTCAGGCCGGCGGCCTCTCCATTCCTTTCGGGTTCAATGTGGACGCGGTGACGGCCACCATGATGTTCGTGGTCACCACCGTTTCGACGGTGGTACACGTCTACTCCATGGGGTATATGGACCACGACAAGTCGTTTAACCGCTTCTTCGCCTGGCTTTCGGCCTTCGTCTTTTCGATGATGGTGCTGGTTATGAGCGACAACTTCGCCGGACTCTTTATCGGCTGGGAAGGCGTGGGTCTTTGCTCCTGGGCGCTGATTGGCTTCTGGTACCACAAAGAGAGCGCCAGCTGGGCGGCCAACGAGGCGTTTATTATGAACCGTATCGCCGACCTGGGTATGCTCATTGGTATCTTCCTGGTCTACTGGAATTTCGGTACGCTTCAGTATGACGCGGTCTTTGCGCAGGTTGATAAAGTTGACGCGGGGATTTTGATGATGACCACGGCGTTCCTCTTTATCGGCGCCATGGGTAAATCGGCCCAGTTTCCTCTGCACACCTGGCTGGCCGACGCGATGGAAGGCCCCACGCCGGTTTCTGCGCTGATCCACGCCGCCACCATGGTTACGGCGGGCGTTTACCTGGTGATCCGCGCCAATCCGCTTTATAGCGAGGTGCCGGAAGTGAGCCTCTTTGTGGCGAGCCTGGGTGCCTTTGTCGCGATGTTTGCCGCTTCGATGGCGCTGGTCAACCGTGACCTCAAACGGATTATCGCCTACTCGACTCTCTCGCAGTTGGGGTATATGTTCGTGGCCGCCGGCGTGGGCGCTTACTGGGTGGCCCTTTTCCACCTGATGACCCACGCCTTCTTTAAAGCGCTCCTCTTCCTGGGTGCCGGTAACGTGATGCACGCCATGGATGATGAGCTGGATATTTTCAAAATGGGCGGTCTGGGCAAGACGATGCAGGCGACGATGATCTTGATGACCGTCGCTTCCGTGGCGCTGGCGGGTATCTATCCGTTGGCGGGCTTCTTCTCCAAAGACAAGATTCTTGAGGCCGCCTTCGCCGGTCACCACTATATTCTCTGGGCGGTGCTTTGGATTACGGCGGGTCTGACGGCTTTTTACAGCTTCCGCCTGGTGATGCTGGTCTTCTTTGGCGAGGAGCGCTACAAAATTTTCGGTTACCATCCGCATGAGGCATACAAATTCATGCTCTGGGCGATGTCCCCGTTGGCCGTTTTGGCTGTCATCGCCGGCTTTTTCGAGCACGATTTTGTCCATATGGTCAAAGCGGTTCTGCCTGTTGAAGAGTTCCATGTCTCCACCGGCACCTTCTGGTTCCTTATTATCGTGACCCAGGCGGTGGCTCTGGGCGGTATCGCCTTTGCGGTTTGGAAGTACAGCAAAGGGGGCTTCAGCGAGAAGTGGCGAGAGACCTTTGTTTACAAACTGCTCTTTAACCAGTACTATATTCCCAAAATCTATGACGAGTATATCTGCAAACCCTACGCGGAGCTCTCAAAGATCGCATGGAAAGAGCTGGATGTCAGAGTGGTGGACGCGACGGTCGACTTTATCGCGACGACTATTTATAAATCGGGTATGGTAAGCCGCGTGGTGCAAAGCGGTAACCTTTCTAATATGCTGCGCTGGATGGGAGCGGGTCTGCTCATTCTATTGCTGGCAGCCATCTTGTACAGTCCCGTGCGTTAAGGAGTGGGTATGGATCATATTCTATCAGTCTTGGTATTTTTCCCGGCGATTGCCGGGTTGCTCGGCTTTGTTGTCAGCAAGGAGTCGATCCGGGCCTACGGCCTTTCGGTCGCGGCGATCGAGTTTTTGCTGTCGCTTTGGCTCTGGTTTAACTTTGACGGCTCCTACCCGGGTTTTCAGTTTGTGGAAGTGGCGCCGCTGATTCCCAGTTTCGGGATCAACTGGTATTTGGGTGTTGACGGTATCTCGCTCTTTATCGTCATCCTCTCCACCTTTATCACGTTGGTGGGACTGATCGCGCTTAGCATTGAGAAAGACCTGAAAAACATGATTATCTCCCTCCTCTTTTTGGAGATGACCATGGTCGGCGTCTTTCTTTCGCTGGATGCCATTATTTTCTATATTTTCTGGGAACTCTCCCTGGTGCCGATGCTCTATATCATCGGCGCATGGGGCGGCAACCTGAGGGTTTACGCGGCGGTGAAGTTCTTCCTTTATACCTTCGCCGGATCGCTCATTATGCTGGTAGGTATGCTGGTGATGGCCTATCTGTATCACGAGGCGACGGGTGTTTGGAGCTTCTCCATTACCGAATGGCACCGTCTGATTTTGCCGGAAGGGTATCAATATTGGCTCTTTTTGGCCTTCTTTATCGGTTTGGCGATCAAAGTGCCCATGTTCCCCTTCCATACCTGGCTTCCCTACGCACACGGCCAGGCGCCGACGATAGGTTCGGTCATTCTGGCGGCGGTACTGCTGAAGATGGGTACCTACGGTATGGTACGTCTTCCTCTGCCCATGTTCCCCGACGCGGCGGTGCATATGATTATGCCGGTGGCGGTGCTTTCGCTTATTATGATTATCTACACCGCTATGGTCGCTTACGCCCAGGAGGATATGAAACAGGTGATCGCCTACAGCTCCATCTCCCACATGGGTGTCATTGTGCTGGGTACCTTTGCCATGAACCCCGAGGGAATCGCCGGCTCCATCTACCTGATGCTCGGACACGGGGTGGTCTCCGGGGCGCTCTTTATGCTGGTGGGTGTCATCTATGATCGTCGCCATACTAAGCTGATGAGCGAGTTTGGCGGGTTGGCGCATGTCATGCCCCGCTACGCCACGATCATGGGGATTATGGTGATGGCGTCCGTGGGTCTGCCCCTGACGGTCAACTTCGTGGGAGAGTTTTTGAGCCTGGCCGGTTTTTATCAAATCAGCCACACCATGACCATTTTGGCCGGAACCAGTATTATTCTGGGCGCGGTCTATATGTTGACGCTCTTTAAAAAATCTTTCTTTGGCGAGGTGACCAATGAGGCCAACAAAAGCCTTAAAGACCTTGACGGCAAGGAGAGCATGGCGTTGTGGACCCTGGTGTTTGTGACTGTTTGGCTGGGGGTCTATCCCAAACCGGTATTGGGACCGATCAATACGAGCGTCGAGTCGCTTGTATCTTTCATGCATAAAAAAGCGATCACCAAAGAGGCGAAAGAGACCATTCGCCCGACCGTGATCGAAAGGGAGGCGAAGTGATGTTGGAGCCCATTTCAGTCAGCCTTGAGACGCTGAATCTTTCGACCCTGGCGCCTATGCTGGTCGCCATTGTGGGCGGCTTGGGTATTTTGGTGGTCGACCTGATCAAGAAAGATCTGGACAAGACCCTTTACGTGATGCTCAGCATCCTGGTTCTCTTTGTTGATCTGGGTGCCGTCATTGGCCAGCAGGTGGGTGATCGCGGATTTTTTGACGTGATGCTGATTGACGGTCTGGCGGTGATCGGTCAGGTGGTCATTTTGGTAGCTTCCATGCTCTTTATACCGCTGGCGCTGACTTCCAAGCGGTTTCATGAGTTTAGCTACCCTGAGTTTTTCGCGCTCTTTCTCTTTATGGTCGCGGGCTTCCAGTTCATGGTGGCCAGCGATAACCTGATTCTTATTTTCGTCGGCCTTGAGACCGCCAGCCTTGCCCTGTACACCCTTATTGCCCTGCACAACCGGGACAAGGCGTTCGAGGCGGCGATCAAATATTTTGTGATGGGTGCGTTGGCCGCCGGTTTTTACGTGATGGGTTCCATGATCTTTTATGCCGTCAGCGGCAGTGTGGAGCTATATAAAATTGCCGAAGTCCTCAAAGCCGACGACTACGCCAATCTGCCGGTTCTGCTTATTGGCGTGGCATTCATGATCGCGGCGCTTGGCTTTAAGCTCTCTATGGTGCCTTTCCATACCTGGACCCCCGACGTATACGAGGGCGCGAGCGCCTCTTTGGCCGGTTATATGTCCGTTGTTCCCAAGATTGCCGGCTTTGTCGTCGCCATGCGCATTTTCGGTTTTCTTATTCAAGCCGACGTGGTTTGGTTGCGCGACGTGTTGTACGCGGCGGTGGTCATTACCATGACATTGGCCAATATCATGGCGTTGGTTCAACATGACGTGAAGCGGATGCTGGCCTTTAGCTCCATTTCCCATGCGGGTTTTGTGATGGCGGCTATTATGATCGGCACCACCCAGGCCAACAGCGCCCTCTTTTTGTACTGGATTCTCTTCCTCTTTACCAACCTGGGCGCATTCGCCATGCTGTGGGTAAGCCGTCACAAAGCGAGCATCTGGCATGAGCGCTACGACCATCCGTATGAGAAGTTTTCGGGTATGATCTCCATTATGCCGGTGGGTGCCGTCATTATGGCGCTTTTCATGCTTTCACTGGCGGGTGTGCCCCCCTTCTCGCTCTTTTGGGGCAAACTCTACGTCATGAGCGCCGCCGTTAATGCCGACTATATCGGTTTGGCGATCATCATGGCCATCAACAGCGCCATTTCGGCCTACTACTATCTGAAGCTGATTGTCTATATGTTCCTGCGGGCTCCTGAGCAAAATGACGGAACGGTTTATGTGCAAAACGCCTCCAAACCGCTTCAGACTATCATCGGTTTCTCGGCTTTTTTGACGGTTTTTGCCGTCTTTGCCGTTGAGCCGATGCTTCAGATCATTACCGCTTACGTTCAGGCAAGCGGATTCTGATCCCGCTTTGGCGGGTGAAGGAGCACGCCATTCCTCTACGCTGGGCGCCTTTGAGGCGCGTCTGAAGCGTGGGATAGAGGGCCAGGCCCCCTATGCCGTTTTACACCTTTACGACAAAGACCCTTTTGCCTGTACCGTCTTTTATGACGAGACCTCCCGACCGACACTCTATCGGTGCCGTTTCAAAAAACGGCCCGCTCTTTTGCCCAAACGCACGCGAAGCGACTTTTTTTTGCTTGATTTTAAGATGGAAGGGAAGGTTTTTGTCGTAGAGGTCGAGCCTTTGAGACAGAGTGCGATCTTTCCCGTTCCCCCCGCCGTGCAAGAAGATCCGGTTCTTTTGGCCCAACAGGGGCAAAAGAGTCGCCATTGGACCGTTTTGGGCTATGAGGGCAAGGTGCCGCCTTACCTTGGCGCACGCCCGTCACGGGCCGAAGGGTTGTCGTTTCCGATCGATCTTTCTCGCTATAAAACGCCCGCGGTCGGTGCGGTGGATATTAACGGTGAGCCGGTCTTCTTGGAAAATCACCGTGACATTGAGCGGCTGATACGGATTAAGGAGGCGTTCAAAGCGGGGCGGTACGCCAAAACCTATGAAGCGGCGACCGAAGCCTATAACCGTTACAAAAACTCGATTTTTGCCAGCGACTTTCTGCGCTATCGCATCAAGGCGCTGGTAGAGGAGGGGATGAAAGATCACGCCGACGAGATCATTCAATTGGGCAAATATTTTATTAAACACTACGCCTCGGACGAGTATCTGCCCGAAGTGCTGTTACTGCTTGCCAGGGTGTACAGCGCCACCGGTTTTGTCAGTGACGCCAACTACTTTTATGACCGCTTGATTCATGAGCATGAAGGCAACCGCTTTGCCAATTTGGGGCTCATTTACCTGGGGGATGAGCTCTATATGAACGGCAAGGTCAAGGAGGCGATGCAAAGCTACCTGGACGCGCTTTATAGCGCCAAAGAGCTGGATGTGGCTTCGTTGGCGGCCTATAAACTGGTACTTCGTTATATGGAGCAGGGCGAGACCGACAAAGCGGTGACCTTTTTAAAAAAGCTCTGGGAGAAAAATCCCGATTATCTGCTGAAAAATCCGGACGATACCTTCCGTCTGGCCGAGCAGTTGGCCGGTCGAGAGAGGGTGGACCTTGCCATAGCCGTGACGGAGGGTTTGCTAAAAAAGATGAACCCCCAAAGCGATCTGTATGAAAAAGCCCTGTATGAATTGGCGGGATGGTATGATGAAAAGGGGTCAATTCGCGGGGCGATTCAATGGTACGAACGCTATCTAAAAGAGTTTCCTTACGGTGATTACAGTGACAAAGTAAAAGAGAAACTCGACGCGCTGTTTGTTGTCAGTAACGACGTCAATACCACGGCGGCACTAAAACGCTATGACGCGTTGATCAAAACGTATGGTGACGGCCCCATTGCCGAAAAAGCGCTGGTGGCCAAAATGCATCTTTTGTTAGAGATGAACGCGACGCAAAAGGTATTGACGTTTGCCGACAAAGTAGCGGCCATGAAAGAGCAAGAGAGCCGTAAAAAAGGGGAGGCGCTTTTGAGGGAAGCGGCGCGAAAGGTCTTTGAAGCGGCCAAAAAATCGGGAGATTGCAAGAAGGCGCTCCAGGTTTTGACGCGCTATGCGTTGAAGCCAAAAAGAGAGGATGACTCCTTTGTCTATGCATGTCGGATGCGTTTTGCCCAATATGACAAAGCCCTTACTATGGCCAAACGGGCGTTACAGTCGGATGATCCCAAAGCCAGGGCTTTGTGGACCTGCCGGGCCATGAAGGCGCTGGCGGGGCTGGAGCGCTGGTGGGAGGCGTTGGAAGCGGCGGATGATTTGGCCGCTTTAAGTGACAAACCCCAAACGTTATGCCCCGCTTACCCCTGGGTTCGGGCCAAAGCGTTGGCCGGCGCGGGACGCTACGCGGCGTTGATGACCCAACTGCACGCCATGGCCAAAGCTTTCGGTGACGATATGCGCCTGGCCGATCTTTATCGGCGGGCTTATACGCTGGCCAAAAAAGAGGGAGACGACGCCAGCCGGCGCTGGTTGCTTGAGCGATTGATTGCTTTGCAAAACCGTGCCAAAAGTCACCCCTACTCCCCCTGGGCGGAGTTTGAACTGATAGGGCTTCTCAAGCAGGCGGGCAACGTGAAAGAGGCGCTGGCCCTGATGCAAAAGAGCCCCTTGACATTAACGGGTGCTCACAAGGCGCGCTGGCTGTATGAAAAGGCTTTGCTGGAGGCCAGACTGGGGCAAGGCGCAGAAGCGAAAGCCGATTACAAAGCGTGCGCGAAGGTAAAAAACGGGGGCGATTGGGCCAATCTGTGCAGGCAGAGCCTAACGCTTCAATAACGAATCAAGCTCCGCCTCCAGCCTCTTTTTGGGTAAGAGCGGATGGGGCGGGAACTGGGTGCGGTTGAAGGTGCGCTGGCGTTTGGCCAGTTGGCGGGTATGCACCGCGATGGCCTCACGCATGGCGCGGTAGGTCAGCTTGCCGTCAAAATAGTCTAACACCTCTTTGATACCGATGGCTTTCATGGGATGGGGCGCGCGGCCGTAACGGCGCTCCAGTTTGGCCACTTCGTCAAGCAGGCCGGCTTGGAGCATGGCGTTGGTACGGCGTGTGATGCGCTCCCAGAGCGCCTCTTTTTCTATGTCGATCTCAAAGAGTGGAAGTTGCGCGGCCAGCGGTTTGGGCGGATGGAGCGCGAAGTAGTGACTGGGAGGCAGGCCTGTGGCGCGGTGGAGCATGAGGGCTTTTTCAATACGGTAGCGGTCGGTCGGCGAGATGCGCCCGGCGGTTTCGGGGTCAACTCGGCAAAGCTCGGCGTAGGCGTCGGGCAAAGAGCGCAAAAGGGCCAAAACCTCCGCTTTGGCCCCGGGGGAAGGCTCAGGGATATCGGAGAGTCCTTCTATGAGCGCTTTGAGATAAAAGCCGGTTCCGCCGACAATGAGCAGGTTTTTGTCGTAGCGTTTGCAAAAGTCGCGGGCCCGCTCAAACAGACGCGCAAAAAGGGCCACGCTAAACGGCTCGTCGGGGTCGATCTCATCAATCCCGAAATGCGCGACCCCCGCGCGCTCCGAAAGGGTCGGTTTGGCCGAGGCGATGTCGATTTGGCGATAAAGCGCCAGGGAGTCCAACGAGAGAACGGCGCAGTCGTGTCGGCGGGCGATCGTGAGGGCGAGGTCGGTCTTTCCCGAGGCCGTCGGGCCCAAAATGGCGGCGGTTTTCATAAAGCGATTATATGATAAACTATCACCTTCATCCAAGGCGTCTTTTGAATAACGAGGGAGAGTAAGAGGTGAAACTGCTGAAATGGTACCGGGATTTTAACGAATTGATCATGTTTCAACACTCGGTCTTTTCGTTGCCCTTTATCTTTATCGCCATGGTGGTGGCCGCCGACGGGTGGTTTGGCTGGCGTCTGCTGGGGCTTGGGGTGCTGGCGGCGGTGAGCGCGCGCAACTACGCCATGCTGGTGAATCGTTATCTGGACCGTGATATCGACGCCCGCAACCCCCGCACCCGCAACCGCCCCAGCGTAGACGGGCGCTTTTCGGCGGGGCAGATGCGGGTGATGATTGTATTGAACGCCCTCGTTTTCATCGCGACAGCCTACGCCATCAACCGCCTGGCTTTCTGGCTCTCTTTCCCGATTCTTGCCATTCTTGGCGGCTATACCCTCTTTAAACGCTTTTCGGAAACCGCCCACCTGGTGCTGGGGCTTTCGTTGGGGCTTGCGCCTATTGCCGGGGCGGTGGCGGTGACGGGTACGATCCCGATGTGGTCGGTGATGCTGGCGGTGGGCGTGATGTTCTGGGTGGCGGGCTTTGATTTGCTCTATTCGCTTCAGGATATCGATTTTGACAAGGAGGCGGGGCTCTTTTCGGTACCGGCCCGCTACGGCAGGGAGGCCACTCTCTTTCTGGCCCGTCTTTTTCACGCGCTGGCGGTGCTTTTTTGGGCCTTTTTTACCGCCCAGGCCCATCTGGGTCTTTTCGCCTGGCTGGCGGTGGTGGCCGGCGCGGTGATGCTGGCGTATGAGCACCGCATTGTGGCGCGGGATTTTACAAAGATCGACCGCGCCTTTTTTACCGTCAACGGCTATCTGGGATTTGTCTATATCGCCCTGATCGTGCTGGATAGGAGCGTGGCGTGAGCGTGCGCTGGATTCCGGCCCCGCTGAAGGCGACGTTTGAGGAGGTGACAACCCACGCGCGCAAAGAGGCGCTGGAGAAGGAGTATCAGCGCCTGAGCGAAACGGACGAGGACCCGATAGGGCAGTGGCTCAAACTGGCCAAGGCGAGGGGCGAGACCAAAGAGACCGATCCGGTTTTGCTTTACCTGGTGGTGGAACTTCACCGCAAAGTGGACGAGTTGACCCAACTGGTCAAAAACGAACGGCCCGAGCGGCTGGATTTGGAGCAAACAGCCGAGGTTACGGCCGTCTCATTTGGCTATTTTCGCTTTGCCAGGCCGATCTTAAAGGCGGGCGCGGAGTATTACGGACGCATTGAGATGCCCCTCTTCCCCCGGCGAGACATGGGGGTGTGGTTTGTGGCTGAAGGGGCGGATACGGCCCGGATCGTTCGGATGCATGAGCGGGACGAGAAGGAGTGGAACCAGTATGTCACGGCCAGGGAGCGGGTGATGATACGGGAGATGAAACAGAGACAGGAGAGAGCGTGAACGACGTGACGCTGACGGTGGGGGCGCTGACGCTGGTGATGCTGATTTTGGCGCTCTATATCGCTTTGCGCGATAGGGAGCTAAGCCGCAAGTTGACGCTGGTGGAGCAGAGTATCGAAGTGCTCAACAACGAGCTTTTTAAAGTGGCCAAAGAGTTGGAGAAGAGCCGAAGGGAACTGCATGAGCGGATTGTGCGATTTGAGCTGGAGCAAAGAAGCGGTGTGGCCGAGATACCCGAAGGGGTGTGGGAAGAGCGGTTAGCGCCATTAAAAGAGGAGACGGCGCAACTTAAAACCGCGCTGGCGCGTCATGAAGCCGAGGCGGAGGAGAAGTTGACGGCTTTGCGCAAACGCCTCAAAGAGACGATGATGGCAAGCGGCGGTGTGCCTGACGAGCAGAGGATCTTGCAACTGCACGCCCAGGGACTTGACAGCGAGACCATCGCCAAAAAGCTTCGTATGGGCAAGGGCGAGGTGGAGCTGGTATTGCGGTTTGCCAAGATCAATGGTTGAGGTACACCCCGGCTGGCAGGCCGA
>JAMOMS010000107.1 GCA_027067015.1 Campylobacterales bacterium
ATAACCGTGACGCGCGAATGCTCAACATTCCCCGCAACCGCGCCACGCTGGAGTGGACGCTTTACCCCCTGGAGGGTTTGAGCCTGCTCTTTGGGGCCGAGTATGCCGACAAACGCCCCGCCTACGGCGGCGAGACGGCGGACAGCTATACTTTGTGCCGGGCCGTTGTCTCCTATGATACCGGCCGTTTTGGCACCTTCTATCTCAAAGGTGACAACATCTTTGACGAAGATTACACCCTGGTACCCGGTTACAATACCGAAGGGGCCAAGGTTTATGCGGGTTGGAGATACCGGTATTAAGTCATGAGACGGGTTTTGGGATTTGGCAAAAACTACTTTACGCTGGCGGCGATTCAGGCCTATAGCGCCCAGGCTGTGCGCCTGCGGGCCGAACGCGCCTTTTTGGATGTGTCGCTGGGCGTAAGGCGGTTTGCCGACCGGGCGGATGAAGAGGAGCAACCCCCTCCCGATACGCCGGTCTGCTCCTTTTCCTCCCTGAATGCCAACCCCTGCCACTGCAACTGCTTTTTCAGGCGCCGGGCCTGGTTGCTTTTGCACCTGAGCCGACTGCGTAAACGTCCCGCCTGCCGTTGCCGCTACACCAAAACGGGGCTTGCCCCGCCTTTTTGATCTCTTTTTTTCCGTTCAAACCATACTGTTAATAAACCATTTCAACGGCTGGTCGGCCGTATTCTGAAAAAAGAGATGAGAAAGGATTGTCAATGTCTACTGTAAAAACCTGGGTAACCGGATTTCCGCGAATCGGTGAGCAACGTGAGCTCAAAAAGACGCTGGAAAGCTACTGGCGCGGCGAAGCGGATCGCGACGCTCTTTATGCGTGCGCCGATATGCTTAAAAAACGCCACTGGGAGTATCAAAAATCTGCGGGAATCGACGCGGTAAGCGTCAACGACTTCTCCTTTTACGATCAGACCCTGGATATGATCGAGATGCTGGGCCTGACGCCTGATCGTTTTAAAGATATTAAAGACGATCTGGATCGCTACTTCGCCATGGCCCGGGGGGACAAAACCCATACCGCCATGGAGATGACCAAGTGGTTCAATACCAACTATCACTACATCGTACCCGAACTGCGTGCCGGCATGACGTGGCGTATCAACATCGAAAAGATCGCCGATGAGTACAAGGCGGCCAAAGCCCTGGGCGTGAGCCCCAAAATCAACCTGATCGGCCCCTTCACCTTCCTGGCCAACGCCAAGCGTTCCGACCGGCCCGACGCCGAAGACGCACTGGCCCTGTTTGACGAGATTCTGCCCGCCTATGAGGCACTTCTTGGCGAGATAGCCAAACTGGACGATCATGTCACCGTTCAGATGGAAGAACCCGTGTTCGTGACCGACAAAGTGGCGAAAATCACGTTGCTGATCAAACAGGCCTATACCCGTTTGGCACAGGCCGCCAAAAATATCGATCTGTATGTCGTGACCTATTTTGATCATGCCGCAGAATCAGTCGGTCAGCTGGTTCAGACTCCTATCAAGGGTATCGGTCTTGATTTTGTCTACGGCGAAAAGAACATGGAGGCTTTGGAGCTGATCGGCGATTCCGATAAAACCCTTGTCGCCGGCGTGATTGACGGGCGCAATATCTGGGTCAGCGACCTGGAGGCCAAAAAGAGCCTGCTTGATCAGATTGCCGATCGCGTGGCGACAAATCGGATCATCGTCGGCACCTCCTGTTCACTCCTTCATGTGCCCTATACCCTGCGCTATGAAGAGAAGATGGACGCTTCGCTGAAATCGTGGCTGGCCTACGCGGTGGAGAAACTGGATGAACTGAGCCTGTTGGCGACCCTCTTTTTCGACGGGGCGGCCTCTTTGCAAAGCGAAGCGGCGATGCGATATGCCCAAAACCGTGAGGCCAACGCCACCCGCCGCAGTTCCGAACAGATCCACGACAAGGCGGTGGCCGAGCGGATGGCCGGCATTGACGCGCTTAAAAAACAGCGCGAACCCTTTGCCGAGCGCATCAAGGTACAGCACGAGCGCTTCGGGTATCCCGAGCTGTGTACCACCACCATCGGCAGTTTCCCCCAAACCCCCGAGGTGCGCACGGCACGCCGGGACTTTAAAAACGGCGCCATCACCGAAGAGGCTTATATTGAAAAAATGAAGGGTTTTATTAAAGAGTGCGTGGCGTTCCAGGAAGAGATCGATCTGGAAGTGCTGGTTCACGGTGAGTTTGAACGCAACGACATGGTGGAGTATTTCGGCGAACAGCTCAAAGGGGTGGGATTTAGCCAAAACGGCTGGGTGCAAAGTTACGGCAGTCGCTGTGTCAAACCCCCCATCATCTACGGTGACGTCAGCCGCCCCGAGCCCATGACGGTTTTTTGGAGTACCTTCGCCCAAAGCCTGACCGACAGACCGATGAAAGGGATGCTCACCGGCCCCGTGACCATTCTGAACTGGTCATTCGTGCGTGACGACCAGCCACGCAGTGAAACCTGCTATCAGATCGCCCTGGCGATCCGAGACGAAGTAGATGACCTGCAAAAAGCGGGTATCAAGATGATTCAGGTGGACGAGGCGGCTTTTAAAGAGGGGTATCCTTTAAGAAAAGTCAACCGCCCCGCCTATGAGAAGTTCGCGCTGGAGAGCTTCTGGATCACCACCAACGTGGCCGAGACCGATACGCAGATCCATACCCATATGTGCTACAGCGACTTTAACGATATCATCGACACCATCGAGGCGATGGACGCGGATGTGATCTCTATTGAGACGGCCCGAAGCGGCAACATCCTGCTCAAAGTCTTCGAGCGCCACGGCTACAAAAAAGAGGTAGGCCCCGGTGTTTACGACATCCACTCTCCCCGTGTACCCAGCGTGGAAGAGATCGAGAAGCAGATTCGTTCTTTGCTGGAAGTTTTGCCGGCCAGACAGCTGTGGATCAACCCCGACTGCGGTCTGAAGACACGCCGGTGGGAAGAGGTGAAACCGAGCCTGAAAAATATGGTGGAAGCGACCAAAAAGGTGCGCCAAAGCCTTTAAGGTTTCAGTACGTCGGGCTGATCGCTAAAGGTTTTCAGCCCCGCCGTAAGCAGGAGCGTCTGACGCTGGGTGAAGATTTCGCTCTCAAGTACGCTCTCTTTGGCGCGGGCCGAGGCCAGGTCTGCGGTGGCTCGGCTCAACTCATCGGCCGAGGCGAGGCGGTTTTCAAACCGCCCTTTCGTCAAGCGCCAGTACGCCTCCCTGGCGACTCTCTCTTTTTGGGCGCTTGCGACTCTCTTTTGCAGGGTCTTCAGTCGCAAATAGGCGTTTTTTACTTCCGCTTTGATCCGGTTTTCATAATCATTGACAAGCCATTGCCGGGATAGGGCCTGCGCTCTGGCCGCTTCGATCGTATAACGGTCACTGCCGCCGTGAAAGAGGTTCCACGATACGGTACCGCCCACATAGCTGAGGTCGGCGTTGGTGTAGCCGTCGCCGTCAAGGGCCGGGGAGTCTCCCTGCCTGGCCAGTGCCGCTGTGAAGATAACGGTGGGATAGAGGCGGCTTTTGGCAAGAGTAATGCCGTTTTGGGAGCGTGCGACCTCTTGTCGCAGTGCCGCCAGGTCTTCGCGGTTATTTATCGCATCCCGCAACAATTTTTTTAGAGAAAGCGGGGTTTTGTTTTTGGGTAGGGGATCGATCTTTCCAACCGGTCGTCCCAGCAGGGCGCTTAGACGGTTAAGAAGGCTCTCTTTTTGGCTTTTTGCCTCGGCCAGATCGGCTTCAAAACGGTAGGTTTGGGCTTCGATATTGTAGAGCTCGGAGGGCGGAATGAGACCGGTTTCGTAAAGCCCCTTTGCCTTTTTGTATGCCGCTTTGATGGCTTTCAGCGCCGCTTTTTGGGCTTTGATAGCGGCTTTTTGGGCTGTGACGGCTCCATAAAGACGCGCCGTTTGCAGGTAGAGGTTGCGTTTGGCGTCAAGTCGTTTTAACCGGGCGATGGCCTCTCCCAGTTTACTCTCTTTGATTTTGGCGCTGAGCGCGTAGCCGGTAAAGAGCGGGTAACTGAGCCTGAGCGATCCGTTAAAAGGGGTGTCGCTTCCCATGGGCAGGGCGTCGGTGGGGGTTGGCAGGGCGGGGAAGTGTAGGTACATCACCGGGGTCTCTTTGAGCCGGGCGGCGCTGAAATCAAGATCGAGTCGCGGCAGGGTCTCGGCCCGCTCGGCGCGACTTTGCAGTGCGGCGGCACGCTCATTTTCACGGAGACTTTGCATAAGGGCCGATTTATCCAGGGCCCGTAATATTTGGGAATAACTTTCGGCATGGGCCGAAAGCCCGGCGGCAAGCAGTAAAATGATGAGCCGATCGCGTCTCATGGGTTGCTCCTGGAAAATGGGTTCTTGATAAAAAGGGCTGTCACAAACAGGGCGCCGAAAACGCCCCAGTAGGCGGCGTGCATAAAGGTGTTGTAAAAGCCGTAGTTGGCGCTCATGAAAGTTTCATACCCCTCAAATATCGCTTTGGCGCGGGCCGGATCGATAAAGAGGGTATCGGATAAGCGTGAGAGATAGGCGTTGAGATAGTCGGGATTTTGCCACTCCTCCATCCGCAAAAAGGCCAGGTTTTTGTAATACTCCATGTTGTTGGTAGCCAGCGCCGTGCCGAAACTGCCGCCGACAAAGCGAAAATAGTCCATCAGCACAATAGCCAGTTCCCCTTTTTCCTGCGGGGCGTTTTGCATCACCATGGCGGTGACGGGGGCGAAAAAGAGTCCCATGCCGATGCCGAAAGGAATGGTAAGAAGCATCGCCTGACTCAGGGGAGTGTAGTAGTTAAGATGAGGCATCAAAAAGAGCGAAGCTGTCACATAGACCGCCGTGGCCAGCGCCACGGTTTTTTTGGCCCCGATTTTATCCGAGAGTATGCCCGCCGCCGGGGAGAAGATCCCAATGAAGACGGCAAACGCGAAGACGGCAATGCCGGCATCAAGGGTGGGAAGGCGCTTGATGTGCTCGTAATAGACCGGCAGAAGATAAAAATATTGGTACATTGAAAAGCCCAGGATGAAAAAGTAGATCATGATGCTGTTGGCAAAGAGGCTGTTTTTAAAGAGTGAAAAGTCGATCAGTTGATGGCGCCCGTGAAGTTCTGCAAGCAGATAAAAAAGAAAGGCGATGACGGTAACACATAAAAGCGCGCCGATAAGACGGCTGTTGAACCATCCGAACTGTTGGCCTTTGGAGAGCATGATAAGCAGGGCGACGGTGGAGAGTGCGAGGAAAAAGAAGCTGATAAGATTGAAAGGCAGTTTTTGAAAGCGGTGCTCTTTGGGCAGGTACAAAAGCCCGGCGATCACAAGCAAAAGCCCCACGGGTACGTTGATAAAAAAGACCATGCGCCAGTTGTAGTACTCGGTCAGATAGCCGCCGATGGTGGGGCCGAGCGCCGGGGCGAAACTGACGCCAAGGCCGTAGATGCCCATGGCCAACCCCTTCTGGCTGGGCGGAAAGTAGCCAAAGATCATGATATGGCTGGTGACCATAATGAGCGCTTCGCCGCTACCTTGTAAGATGCGAAAGAGAATGATCTGCGCCAGGGTTGTCGAAAGGCCGCAGGCCAAAGAAGCGACGGTAAAGAGGGCCACGCCACCCAGAAAAACCGCTTTGGCACCAAAACGTTTAATAAGCCACTCGGTCCCCAGCAGGGCGATGGCCGCGGCCACCATGTAGCTGGTGATGATCCACTGTACCCCGTACATATCGGTAGAGAGCGGCCCGGTGAGCTTGGGGACAATGACGTCTACCACCGTGGTGTCCAAAATGGCCATGAAAGCCCCGGTCATCACGATGACAGAATACAGAGCGCGCTGGGAAGGGGTGATCTCCCACGGGGCGCGTTCTGAGGGGGTAGTGCTTTGGCTCATTCTTCCCTCTTAATAGCCACCGTCGCGCCCATGCCCGCCCGAAGGCCTTTGACGCTCTCAAGTCGAATCCGTACGGCAAAGCGCTGATCAAGCTTGGTGAATTCGCCGCTTGCGATGTCCCTGGGTACCAGGCTGAAGGTGGCGGCGGAGGTGGGGGCGATGGACTCGACCGTGCCCGCGATCTTTTTGCCTTTGAGGGCGTCGGGTTTGATGAGGGCCTTGCAACCGGGATGCACGCCTTCCATCTTCTTTTCAGAAAGCAGTACTTCGCAATAGAGCGCCTGGGGATCGGTGAGGGCATAGACGGGGGTGCCCGCCCTCACAACCCTGGGCGCGTCAATGAATTTTTTGGCGATAATGCCGTCAAAAGGGGCTTTGAGGGTGGTATAGGCGATTTGATTGTCAACCTCTTCGAGGGATTTGCTTAGCGCTGTTAGCCGTTCGCTTTGGGATTGAATCTTTTTGGCCAGTTCTTCGGCCTTTTTTCGGTTGGCCTCTTTGACCGCAAGCGCTTTTTGGCTCTTTTGGCCGATTTGCCGCAGGGCGGCAAGCTCTTGTTTAAGCGCTCTGATCTCATCCTGCGCCGCTTTGTCTTGTGCGGACACTTTTTCATAGTCGGCGGGGGCGATAAGCGATTGATCGAGCAGTTTTTTATAGCGCAGGGCATCCCGGTGCACTGTTTGGGCCCGGGCTTTGGCCGCGGCGATATGCGCGACAAGAGCTGACATTTTGCTCTGGAGGCTTTGGGTCTCTTTACGCGCTATCTGGGCGTCAAGCGCGAGCGTGGTTTGGATGCGCCCGTGCTGAATTTTTAGCGCCTCTATGCTCTTTTGAAGTGCCCGCTTTTCATGCTCAAGGCGCTCTTTTGCGAGCAGAAAATCTTTGGGATCGATACGGGCCAATACGTCGCCTTGTTTGACGGGGGCATTGGGCTCTTTGAGCATACGCACCACCTTGCCGTCCACTTTGAAAGCCAGCAGGGCCAGGCGGTCGCTCTTAATGAACGCGGCGTCGCTGACGGCGTTGACGCTACGGTAGTGCAGATAGTCAAATCCCATCCAGGCAATGAGCACGATAAGGGCTATGATAATAAACGTGCCGATCCGTTTATTCATACGAATTCCTGAAAATGAATTAAATTCATCAAAATGGTATCTAACGCTCAATTAAGAACATCTGATTTACAATCAGTAGACGCAAAAAACCAAAAGGAGCGGGCCGGTGAGATCGGCATGGCGTAAAAAGGTAACGGCCGCCAAACGGCAGATGGTACTGGAGACGGCGGCTCCCCTTTTTGAGAAGGAGGGGTATTCGGCCGTCAAAATGCAGGATATTGCCGGGGCCCTGGGTATTTCGGTCGGATCGCTCTATAAACTCTATCCTTCCAAAACGGCGCTTTATCACGCCTATGTCGGGCACCAGATCGCCCTCTTTTTTCAAACTTTGCTAAAGCGTTGCGATGGGGTAGAGGAGGCCGAAGAGAGGCTCCGGCGCTTTGTGGCGCTTAAATTTGAAATATTTCGTCAAAAGCGCAAGGCCATTGAGGATCCGGCGGTGGGAGATCCGCTCTTTTTCCTCAAACTCAATGTCAGGCAGGTTGAAGCCTCCCGGCCCATCTACGCCTTTTTGGCCGACTGTTTTGAGCGACTGGCCCGATCAAAAGGGTTAAAAGAGCCAAACGGACTCAAAACCGCCTACCTTTTTAACGCCTTTACCACCGGGTATGTGGAGTATTGGCTACACAACGGAGGTGATTTGGCCGATCTATCCCAAAAGGTGGTGGATACCTTTTTGCAAGGGATGGCTGACGATTAGAGGCTCTTTGATATAATCATAGACAAAAAGGGAGATTGTGACGGTTGAGGAGAAGGTGCTTTTGCTGGCAATGCGAAAACGTGAACCCGGCGAGGGGTTGAGAGATATTTTGCTGATGCTGGAGCACAACCGTGTGTTTACGCTCAAAGAGGGCAAAAAGTTGGCCAAAAGATTGAAAGAGGCGGGCTTTTTGCAAGAGGGGGAGCTGACGCTCAAAGGGGAGGCGGCGGCTGTAGCGGCCGAAGAAGAGTTTACACTGCGTTAAAGGGGGCATCATGCCAAAGACGTTACGGGCGAAATTTTTGTGGATGTTACTGGGAACCATGATTGTGGGGTCGGCACTGCTGACGCTCTACCTTTTTACCCATTTTGAGAGAATCGTGCGCGCCTCGGCGGAGGAGCGTGTGAAAACCTTAAGCGACTCCATTTTTGTGGCGGTACGCACCAGTATGAACTTTGGGGACCCCACCATGGTGCAAGAGACGCTTAAAGCGGTTCAAAAGATTGAGGGAATCGATCATGTCGACATTGAGAAGTCCGATGCCGTCCGTGAGGCGTTTGGCCTGCAAAAAGAGCCAAAGAGCGGTGATCCTATGGTACGGGAAGTCTTTCAAAAAGGTCGCATTAAAGTCTTGGAAAAGCGTGAGAAAGGGCATAAGGTCCGAATGCTTAAACCTTTGCGGGCCACGGCCGAGTGCCTATCGTGTCATGCGACCAGCAAAGAGGGTGATATTCTGGGGGTGATGGATGTGGAGGTTTCACTGGATGCCAGTGACGACAAGATCGCTTCCATGAAATACAAGATCATTATGGGGCTGGCCGGCGCGACGCTGGCGGCCATTGTCATGTTTATGCTCTTTTTTAATCGCAACATCTTTCAGCCTTTGCGTAAAATGGAGGAGCGGGCGGAGGAGATCGCCGAAGGCGACGGCGATCTGACCAAACGGCTCGATTTTACGCAGGAGGATGAGATTGGCAAAGTGGCCAAACAGGTAGACGCCTTTATTGATAAAGTGCATCGTACCGTCAGCCATGTCAAGGGGGCCAGTCATCAGAACGTGGAAGTGGTCAAAGAGCTTGTACAGGAGTCTGACAAGGTCAAAGAGCGCTCCCAGCTGGGTTTGGAGGCGATTGATAAGACCATTGAGAGCGGCAAAACCATGGAAGAACGCCTCAATGAGACGGTTGAGAGTACCCGGCAGAGCCTGGAGAATGTGCAAAACGCCAAGGAGCGTATTGCCAATGTTCAGGATGAGATCGATAAACTCATCGGCCAAATCTCCCGGCAGGCGGAATCGGGAACGGAGATCGCCAATCGGCTCAATATGCTCACCCAAAACGCCGATTCGGCCAAAAGCGTACTGGGAGCCATCTCCGAAATCGCCGACCAGACCAACCTGCTGGCGCTCAACGCCGCCATTGAGGCGGCCCGCGCCGGGGAACACGGCAGGGGGTTCGCCGTCGTGGCCGACGAGGTGCGCAAATTGGCGGAGCAGACCCAAAAAAGCCTGGCGGAGATTGACGCGACCATCGGCATGATGGTGGGTGAGATCGCCGAAAGCAGTAACGCCATGAACAAAAACGCCGAACTCATTGAGACCCTCACCCAAACAGCCGATGAAACCAATGTCAAAATAGAAGAGGCGGTCAACTTTATGCAGGAGGTTGAGACCGTCAGCCACCGCACCGTGGAGGTCTCCAACCGGTTGGGCAGGGAGATTCAATCGATTCTCAAAGAGATTGACGCGGTAAAATCCACCTCCGCCGCCAATATCGAAAGCGTCGAGAAGACCCGCGCCGTCGCCGAGCGCATCGCCAAGATCGCGGCGGAGCTTAACCGTACCCTTGAGAGTTTCAGGACATAAGCGTGGAGCATCTTTACGCGCCCTGGCGCACCGCTTACATCACCGACAGTGAAAAGGGGAAAATAGAAGGGTGCGTCTTTTGCCATATCAGCGCCCACCCCGAGCTGGATGAGGCCCACCATGTGCTTTTACGGGATGAAGCCTGTTTTGTCGTTATGAACCGCTACCCCTACACGCCGGGCCATTTCATGATTATCCCCCATACCCATACCGACGCCCTGGAAACCCTTGAGAAGGATGTATGGCTTCGTATGAGCGAGCTGGCCCAAAAGGGGGTGCGACTGCTTAAAGAGGGATTTGGGGCCCAGGGTGTGAATGTGGGGATGAACCTGGGCAAAGCCGGCGGCGCCGGGATTGCCGAGCATATCCACCTGCATCTGGTGCCCCGATTTGAGAGAGATACCAACTTTATAACCGCTATCGGCCAAACAAGGGTCTACGGGACCGATTTTCAAAAGGTGTACGAAAAACTCAAAGAGATGGCCCCGCGCTATTTTCAGGCCTGATCAGGCTTTGCAACAGCTGGTGGTGTTGCCTTCACAGCATAAGAGCATATACTCCGCGTCCAGGCTCCCCTGGCGGGCCGATTTTTTGAACCACCGCTTCGCCTCTTCCTCATCTTTTTTGACCCCAAACCCTTCATAAAAGAGCATCCCCAGAAAATATTGGGCCGTCATGTTTTTGCGGTGTTGTTTGAGCGCCTCAAGCGCCTCTTCGTAGCGCTCTTGCTCATAAAAAGTGATCGCCTCTTCGAGTGTGTAGCGTTTTTGGCTCATTTGCTCCCCCATCCGTGTAGTTTTTTGGCCGTTACCACGTCAAACGCCTCAAAAATCTCCACATGGCCCACCGCCACGTAATCGGCCTCTTCCAAGAGCGCGTCAATGCGTCGTAGAATCAGCGCGTCGCGGCGGATCAGCAGGGCCAGGGTGCCGGCGTTTTTGACGGCGGCGTGGAGTTTGGGCAAAACCTCCTTAGCTTGCGTCTCCCACTGTGTGGGTTTGAGGACGACAAAGATATTTTCATACTGTTTGGCGTGGCGGTTGTAGCGGGGCGCGTCAAGGCGCATGGGCAATATTTTGCACTCCGGGTGGGGGTTGGGTAGGTTTATCTCACTGCCCACGGTGCGGATTTCGAGCTCAAACCCTTTTTGGGCGGTAAAATCATGGAGTGTCTCGTGCAGGTTGGTGCCCCCGTCGGTGATGAGCATAATGCGCTGGTAGGGATAGTGGGGCGAGATGAGATAGGTTAACTGTTCAGCCTCCTGGGGCGGGAGTCGTAGCATCAGGCCTCCTCGTAATCGGCAAGTTTTTGGATGATTTTATCATGGTTTTTCCCGTTGGAGGCGACAATCACCGGATCGCCCAGGCGGTAGGGCTCTCCCCGCCAGTCGCTGACACGTCCGCCGGCTTCTTCCACCAGCAAAATACCCGCCGCCACGTCCCACGGCTTGAGGTTGCACTCATAAAAGCCGTCATAAATCCCGCGAGCGACATAGCAAAGGTCAAGCGCCGCCGAGCCCAGGCGTCGAATATCCTGGGTGTGGGGCAAAAGATTTGCCATACTCTGCAATACCCACCGGTAGTCGCGACCCTTGTTGACCTTGGTATAGGGAAAACCGGTGGCCAGGAGGCTTTGTTGCAAGTCGGCGGTGTCGCTGACGGCCAGTTGTTGGCCGTTTAGAAAAGCCCCGGCCCCTTTTTGGGCCACAAAGAGCTCATCAAGCACCGGGTTGTAAACCGCCGCCGCAATCGGGGTATTCTCTTCCCAAACTCCCAGCGAGATGGCGCAAAAGGGGATGGTATGCACAAAGTTGGTGGTGCCGTCGATGGGGTCGAGGTAGATCGCCTTTTGGGGCCGCTTTTCGGCGTCGCCGCTCTCTTCGCCCACCACTTGGTATTTTGGAAAAAGTTCGCCAAGACGCTTGATTAAGCGCTCTTCTATGGCTACATCGTACTGGGTTACCAGGTCAACCGTGCCTTTGTGGCGCACCTCTTTGGGGGCGCGGTACCCTTTTAAAAAGAGCTCCCCGGCCTCCCGTAGGGCCTCTTCCAGTCGTTTGATCACGGTGTCGTCCTTTTTTTGATAAAATTACGCATTTTAAAACCTTACCCTCCCATCCCTTTATTTTTTGACGGGAGCGCGTGAAAGCCAAAAGATTAAAGTTTTTTCTATGATACCCAATACCGATCTCTATCACAAAGCCCTGCGCCTGACAGCATGGGCTCACTATGGACAGGTTACCAAATTCGGCGATCCGTATGTCACCCATCCGGTGGCCGCCTCTTACGAAATTCTGGCCGCCCGCATGGCCGGTGAGGTGTTTGACACCGACCTGGCCGTGGTGTGCGCTTTGCTTCACGACGTGGTGGAAAAGAGCGATGTAAGCCTTAAAGCTATCAAAAAAGATTTCGGCAAAAAGGTGGCGGCGGGGGTGGCGGCCATGACCAAAAACGAAGATCTGCCCGAAAGCGAGCAGTTGCGCGATTCGCTGGTTCGCATTCTTGAACAGCCCGAAGAGATCGCCGTGGCCAAACTGGCCGACCGCGTCAGCAGTATGTTGCCGCCCGACGAGGATTGGCCCAAAGAGAAGATTCAGACCATCCTCGAAAACGCCGTGATGATTTTGCAGATGCTGGGAGAGACCTCCGACTACCTGGCCGACCGGCTGGAGAAGCGGATTGCCCTTTACCGGCAGACACTGGAGAGCAGACCATGAGAAACCAGCCCAAATACGCCTTTTTCAAAAATACCCGCTACGCGCTGGAGGGTTTTTTGGAGGTGTTGAAAAACGAGACCTCCTTTAAAATCGAGATGACGATCTTTTTGGCGGTGTGGGCGCTTTTGCCCTTTCTTGCCCTGCCGTTGTGGGCCAAGGCCGTTTTGGGACTTTCACTTCTTTTGGTGGTGATCGCCGAGTTGGCCAACAGCGCCGTTGAGCGGGTGGTGGATCTGGTGACCAAAGAGTATCACCCCCTGGCCAAACAGGCCAAAGACGCGGGGGCGGCGATGGTGATGGCCTCTATTGTTTTGACGGTCGGGATTTGGCTGGTGACGCTTTACTATCTTTGGGCATAAATTTCAGCTCTTCGTGCATCTTTTGCATTTTGGCCTTGATCACCTCGGGCCTGGTGATCATGATGTAGCCTTTGTAGCCGGTAAAGATGCCAAACAGCATCACGATCACCGCGGCTATTTTGATGACAAACTGGCGGTAGGATGAGCTTTTGATCAGCGAGGAGAAGATTCCCACCCCCATCATGGCCGGAATGGTCGCTACGCCAAAGACCGCCATCACAATGGCCCCTTTGAGCGCGGAGCCCGCCACAATGGCGGCGGTAGCGAAAAAGTAGACCAGGCCGCAGGGGATAAAGCCGTTGAGCATCCCCATCCAGTAGAAGCTTGGCAGGTCTTTGCTGTGGATGACGGCCCGAAAGAGACGTCCGAACCATCCGCTTTGCGCAATGGAGGACTCAATGGAGTTAAGAAACTTGATCTTGCCCACCAAAGAGAGGCCGATCAGCACCATCAAAACACCCACCATCATAAAAAGCGTCCCCTTGGCGCTCATGCTAAAGCCGACTTTCTGCCCCAAAAACCCGAAAATCGCCCCAATCACCATATAACTGCTCACCCTGCCAAGCGAGTAGAGCAGGTGGGCGATTATCTGGCGGGTTTTGCTCCAGCGCTCATCGACCTTGGCGGCGGTGTAGGCCAACACGAAGCCGCCGCACATCCCGATGCAGTGCCCCACCGATCCAAGCAGTGCCACCACAAAAATGGTTCCAAGTTCCACGTTTCCCATCATTTTCCCTTATGAGACAAATAAAACGGATCAATTATACCAAACAATCGCTACTCCAGTACCAGTTCCAGCCTATGGCGGTAGGTCGAAACCCTCACATTTTTCAAGATTACGTGCGTGCCGTTGCGCGGCCTTTTGCGTTTGTCTTTGACGTAAAGTTTGATCTTTTTCCCCTTACCGTAGTAGAGGTAGCCTCGGCGGTAGATGCCGCCAATGGATGCCACCACCTCGTTGGGGCGGAGGGTATCGCTTTGGGTAAGCAGAGGCGCAATAGCCGTGGGGCCCAGATCTTTTTCAACCCGCAGGCGGGTGATCT
>JAMOMS010000108.1 GCA_027067015.1 Campylobacterales bacterium
CCTAAGCCATAATATTGGCGGGGTCGAAAAAGTCCCAAACCGCCGTCTCCATCTCGCGGGGGTCGGTGATGGCGTTGACACGGTTTCTAAAGGCCGAAGCGCCCCGGTAACCGGCCTTGGAGTAGGTGTGCAGGTGTTTTCTAAAGAGCACCACGCCGTACTCGCCGTAAAAGGTGACCATCTGCCGTAGATGCTCCACAATTACCTCCCGCTTTAACGCCGGGTCGATGGCCTCGTCTGGCACGCCGTGCTTGAGCTGGTAAAAGAGCCACGGTTTGCCCACCGCCCCCCGCCCGATCATCACCCCGTCCGCGCCCGTATGCGCCAACACCCACTTGGCTTTGGCGTAGTCGGTAATGTCGCCGTTGGCGATGACGGGAATCTTGACGGCGCGTTTAATGGCGGCGATGGCGTCGTAATCGACGGGCGCCTTGAACTGACCACTGCGGGTGCGCCCGTGCACGGCGATAAAGTCGGCCCCGCCCGCCTCTACCGCTTTGGCGATCTCTATGGGATACTTTTCGCTAAAACCAATCCGCACCTTCACGCTGGTTAGCGGTTTTTGGCTACGCTCCTTGATGGTTCCAACAATCCGCTCCAACTTTTTCAGATCTTTCAGCAGGGCGCTTCCCGAACCGTGGGAGACCACCTTGGGGACGGGACAGCCGCTGTTAAGATCAATAATGTCAATCCCGTCTCTTTTATTCAAAATCTCCACCGCCCGGCCCACGATCTCCTCGTCATTACCGGCGATCTGCACGGCATACGGGGTCTCAAGGGGCGATTTTTCCAACATTTTGAAGCTCTTTTTAGAACCGTGCACCAGGGCATTGGCGCTGATCATCTCGCTAACGGTCAGATCGGCGCCGAACTTCTTGACGACACCGCGAAACGGCAGATCGGTCAGCCCCGCCAGGGGGGCAAGCACGTAAAGGGGAGAAGAGGTATCAAAGAGTTTTAGCACGTCTGAAGCAGAAGGTCGATGGGGTAATGTTTGCCCGTTTTTCTCAAATCCAGATAGGCCTTGAACTCCAGGTATTCGTCGGCATGGGTATCTTGCAGTAACTCATTGGCGCGATCAAGCATCTCAAACTCCAGCAGGGTGAGCAGATAAGCCTTAAAGGCTTTGTCATCTTTGGCTGAGAGACGCTCAAAAAAGGCCAACAACTCATTAGGGGAGTAAAATTTGGTCAACTTGCCGGCAATACGCATATAGTCGCGTCCGTCGGGCCCGATCTTCTCGATCCATCGCTCTATGGCGCCCAAAGAGGGAAGCGTCCCTTTTTCCTGGCGCGCGCCCAGACTCTCCAGCAGGCGCATCAGCACCGCCTTGTCCATCAACTCGCCAAAGCGGTCGATATCGTTCTCGTTGGCGCTCTCGACAAAAATAAGCATCGCCTCTTTAAGCACCTTCGCGTCGTAATAGGGGGCTCTGCGAAGTACCTCTTCGGCCCTTTCGGGCTCTTTTTGAAGCATATTGAGATGGTTACGGATCACAAAGGGATTGGACTTTTCCAGCTTGTATTTGCTCAAATCCAGCACTTCGCCGTGGTTAACCGCGCCCACGATATCGATGGCGTCGCGCACCACGTCATGCACCCGGTTTTTCTCCAGGTGCGAAAAATCATCACACCCATTATCCAATACCGCGCCCACGGGCTTGATGCGTTTGTCAAAGTAGTTGTGCTTTTTGGGGGATTTGAGAATGGCCCAAAAGAGCGCGTCGGCCAGCTTTTCCACATCTTTGCTGACACGCCTTCTGCGCATATAGGCTTTAAAACCGTAGTAGGCCATGTGGAAGATAGAGGCGAGAAACAAAAGCCCCATCGGCACAATCGCCCACACCGCGATCGGCAACGTCACATGAACCCCGAAAATCTCCAGAGAGTAGGCACCGTCGCTCACCATCTTCTGGACGTAATACCACACTCCCGCCATCAACAACAGCGCGGCGAACATATAACGTTTGATCTGCATGGGCGACTCTCCTTTAACAGACAGATTTACTTATATTAACCCAACCGACGTTAACCGTGCCTTACGCGGGGCTCTTTTCGGCGATCTGGCGACAGGTGATACAGTATTTGGCGAAGGGTTTGACCTTCAGCCGCTGGATGCCAATAGGCTCCTCGCACATTTCGCAAATGCCGTAGGTGCCCTCCTGTATCTTGGCCAACGCCTCCTCAATCTCCCTGAGCTCTCTTTGCTGAGCCGCCAAAATCTCCTCGTTGATCATGTTGTCGGTAGCGACAGAGGAGAAATCCCCCTCATCCATTACGTCACGGTTGCCGTGCAGTTCGTCCAATTCCTTGGAACTGCCGTCAATATTTTTCAGAATCTGCGCTTTTCGGGCCTCAAGCATCTGCTTGAAGTAGGCAATATCGTTCTCTCTCAAAGAGTCTCTCCTGTATGGGTGTTTAAAAAATTATCGAATTTTACCCAAAAGGGCTTAAAAAATGACGTGATGGGCATAACTTTTTTATATAAAAGATGAACGAAGGAAAATGTTACGTTTTGTCACACGCTATTTATGATACGGATGGCCGTTTATGAGTGTCAGCGCCCGGTAGATCTGCTCAAACAAAACCACTTTGGCCACCTTGTGACTCATGGTAAGCGGTGAAAGCCCCACCCTGGCGTCACAGCTTTTTAAAAAAGCCTCCCCGTGGCCGTAGGCGCCGCCGATAAAGAAGGTCACCTCACCCCTGCCTTCGAGCAGTTTGGCGAATTTTTCGGTTGTCGGTGTTTTGGCCGAAGGATCCAACGCCACGGTATAGCCCCGCTTCATCCAGGGGGCGAAAAGCTCGGCGTAACGGGCTTTGGCTGTCGTCTCGCCGTTCTCCTGGGCTTTGCGGGTTTTGGCGTCAAAAAGCTCCACCGTCTCAATGCGCCCAAAGCGCCCCGCCATTTTCA
>JAMOMS010000109.1 GCA_027067015.1 Campylobacterales bacterium
GGCTTTGTCTCTTTGAACTTGGCAAAAGTTTTGGGATAGCGGTCCTGGTAGCGGAAATGGTTGCCGTAAAGATGGACAATAACCAGCGTATTACGCGGGGAGTTGACCAGCTTTTTTAGCTCGTCAATGGCCGCTTCGTCTCGAAAGGTTACCATCCCCGTGCGCACCTTGATGTTGTGTGTTAGGTCGATAATATGTTGTGAAGATTTGGCGATGACGGAAAGTAGGGTATAAGAGCCGTCGATGATGCTTTGGTTGGCTATCCAATAGGTATCAAAGCCCGCTTTGTTGAAAATATCGATGAATGAGAGTGATTGCAGGTAGTCTTTGCCGTTGTACTGGTTGGCTTCCGTGAGCGCCTGGGAGAGCGAAAGCATGGTGTTACCGGCATTGGCGTAGGCGTTGTAAAAGACTATCAAATTTTCTTTTCGCACCTGTTTGGCCTGCAAGGGGGTGGTGTCGCGGAAATGACCGTAGATACCCATGTTGTATTTGTTGAGCGACTCTCCAATAACGACAACATAAAGTTCACCTTGCTCTTTTTTGGTAGCCGAAAACGGGATCTTTTCGGTTTGGCGCTTTTTTTGAAAGGCGATAAGCTTTTGAATCTGGGCCTGGTAGTTTTGGTAGGTACGGTAGACAAGATCGATAATTTTGGCCTGGTGGAGGTTTTGTAGAAAGTAGGCTGAAAAAACGATCATGATCATAAAGAGTAAAGAGCGCTCAATATGGGCCCTCTCTTTACTCTCCTGGCGCCAGTAGATAACGGCACTAATAAGAGCAAAAAAAGCGAGTATCGCCAAATAGGGCATGGGAATGAAAGATAAAATGAACTCCTTGGCTTCGTTGAAGTTGGTCTGGAAGACGGCAAAGAGGATGTTCCAGTCGATCGGTTTGCCAAAGACGAGATAGAAGAGTATAAAGGCTGTAAACGCCAGGTAGATCGCCCCCATACCGCTCCATTTGATCAGCGTGGCGATTTTTAGTTTGCGAAGGGGACGTAGTTCCTGATAGAGCCAAACGAAAATAAAAGCGATGAAAAAGAATAGAGCGGTATAGGTTGACACCTCTGAAAAACGGAGCGGCCCGAAGGTAATGCGCTCGGCCGCAAGAGCCAGTATAAAGCCGAAAAAGGCGCTGATGGCGATATAAATATATCCCCTACCCGCCAGATAGTAAAAAAAGATCACCCACAACAAAGCGGTAAGATAGATTTTAAGATCGTAGTAGGGTTCAACCCATTTGACTTCAAGGTTACCCCAGTCTCCGGCGGGACTGCCGGCGGCGTTAGCCTCGATGCTAAGTTTATCCCTCTTTTTAACGCGGGTTTTGATGACAAAATCATGCTTGACGTCGATACTGAAAATTTTGTAAAGCTCCCCGTTTTTTTTGACGGTGAAACGGATATTACCCAGTTTTGAGCCTTTTTGAATAAAAAAACGCAGATATAGCCATCCATTCTCTTTAAATGTAAAAACGCCTTTCGCGTCTTTATTTAACCCGGGGTGAATAAAAAAGATGCCGTTTTGCCTTATATGAAACATAGGCGGATGGGCATACATACCGTGTCGATCCAGCGTATAGTAACATCTTTTAAACGGGAACTTTTTTTGTACGACACTTGAGAGGGTCCCGCCAATAAACAGAAAAAGCGCAACAAATAGAAGAATGTTGGAGACTCTTTTTTTCATTAAAAGCCTTATGGATTTTTATAAAAATGATAAAACGGATCATAAGCTACATTGTGGGCTTTGTCAAGCGTTGGTATGTTGTGTTTGTAGAATAATTTTCCCAAGGAGATGTGGGAATACCTCTTTTCTTTCTTTGTCAAACCAGTAAACCGTTGCGTCCACTTCAATCTCTTTGCATTGCCACCCTTTTTCAAGAAATGTTTTTAGTTTTTGTGTACAGGCTTTGGAGAGTTTTTCGACCGGGCGGTTATGAAAAAAGAGGCGGTAGGGTTCGGAGGAAGTGTCGAGCGTAAGCGTGCTACCGGCGACGGGGCGCTGTTTGGGGGGCAATCCACTGTAATACGAGACACCCAGCGCCACGTCTTTTAGGCTCATGATATGGGTATAGGCGCTTGGCGGCGGGTAGGGGGTCAGATCGGTATGAAGAGTGAGCGTTTTAGAAAAAAACGAATTGGCTTTTTGCAAAATTTTTAGCAGATCTTTGTCGTTGGTTACGATATGCAAGTGGTTTTTGGCCCGCGTCATGGCTACGAATAGTAGTCTGATCCACTCGTCGGTATGGGGTTTGGAAGGGATAACGACGATGACTCGGTCAAACTCCTTGCCCTTGGATTTGTGCATGGTGCTAAGAAGCAGTTTGCCAAATCCTTCAAACTCCTCAAAGCCGATCTCTTCCAAAAACTCCTCCCATAACGAGAAGTAGAAGGTCTCAAAAGAGCGGGTAAACGTTTGTATGACGCGATCGAGCGTATCGAGTCGCTTGGAGTCGGGAAACTCCCGGGCTACGGCGGCTTTGGCCCTGGCGATCTGGGCTTTGTCAAAAATCGGATCGTCTCCCGCGATCGCACGCAGAGCCAAAGAGAAGTGGCGCAGTTCGGCCAAGTTTTTGAGTTGGTATCCCGCCCTTTCGGTTAGATAAACGGGCCGAAAGCCTTGGCTAAAAAGCTGGGAGTAGAGCAGGGCCACCTCTTGGTTGGAAAAGGCCAAAAAGGCGCATGAGCCGTCCTCTTGCGCAAGGGGCGCGAAACGGTTTGTCGCGGCGGTGATAAGATCGCCTTTTGCTACTTCGACGACTTCGACTTTGGCTCCTTTTTCTTTGACGGGTTTGGGGCGATCCTCTTTGATGCGATCGGATAATAAGTCCAGCAAAATGGCCGCGGTGCGTACAATGGGGCGGGTGGAGCGGTAATTGTGCAGTAGGGTGTAGCGGGCATA
>JAMOMS010000110.1 GCA_027067015.1 Campylobacterales bacterium
GACAACCCCTCTTCCACCAGCGGTATCAGCCAGGACGGCTATCCCGGCGGGGATCTCAACGGCATTCGCGTAGACGAAACCGGTACGCTGATCGGCTCTTTTACCAACGGCCGCAGTTTCGGGCTGGCCAAAGTGGCCATGGCCAACTTCGCCAACAACGCGGGATTGGAAGCCGACGGCGGGAATGTCTTTATTCAAACCTCCAACTCCGGCGATCCCATCATCGGCGCGGCGGGAACGGGCAAACGGGGTGTCATCACCGCCTCGGCCCTGGAGATGTCCAACGTCGATCTCTCCCGCTCTCTTACGCAACTTATCGTCGTACAACGGGGATTCCAGGCCAACTCCAAGACCATCACCACCTCCGATCAGATGCTCCAGACCCTACTACAGCTCAAGCAGTAATTCCCCGCATCTTCCCCTACCGGGGGATGCTATAATACCCCCATGAAACGCTTACCCATCGGCATCCAGACCTTTAGGCAGATCATTGAAGGTGACTATACCTATGTCGACAAAACCGGCATGGCCTATGATCTGATTACAAGCTACAAATACGCCTTCCTCTCCCGCCCCAGGCGTTTTGGCAAAAGCCTCTTTTTAGACACCCTGCACAATATCTTTGAAGGCCACAAAGAGCTCTTTGAAGGGCTGGCCATCTACGACCAATGGGACTGGAGCCAAAGCTATCCCGTCATTCGCATCAGTTGGGCGGGTGACTTTAGCACACTTGAAAGCACACAACAAGCCGCTTTTGAGATGCTTGAGCTTAACCAAAAACGCCTCGGCATCGTCTGCACGCCCACCGATTCACCTGCCGGATGTTTTCGTAAACTGATCATCGAAGCTTACGAGAAGTACCAAACCCCCGTCGTCGTGCTTGTTGACGAGTACGACAAGCCGATTCTTGACAATATCACCTCTGCCAAAAGAGCCTTGGAAAATCGCGACTTTTTACGAAGCTTCTATGTCATGCTCAAAGAGTCCGACGCCTACATCCGCTTCGCCTTTTTAACAGGCATCTCCAAATTCAGTAAAGCCAACATCTTCAGCGGATTGAACAATCTTGAGGATATCTCTCTTGTTAAAAGATTTGGCAACATCTGCGGCTATACCCAGCAAGACCTTGAGACCGTCTTTGCCGAGCACCTTGAGGGGGCGGATATGAAGAGGGTCCAAGAGTGGTACAACGGCTATAACTTTTTGGGCGATGCGCTCTATAACCCTTTTGATATTCTCAAGTTCATCCGAAACGATTTGACATTCGACAACTACTGGTGGGAGAGCGGCAACCCCTACTTTTTGATCGAGATGCTAAAGCAAAGGCCCTACAACCTGCCAGAACTGGAAAACATCACCGTCGGCAAGGAGATTCTTAATACCTTCGAGGTTGAAAATCTCAAGCTTGAAGTCCTGCTTTTTCAAAGCGGGTATTTGACAATCGATCGGGTAGAAGAGTTACCGATTGGAGGATTTGAATACAAGCTCAAAGTACCCAACATGGAGGTACAACTTTCGCTTAACAATCTCTTTTTGGAATATCTCACAAACGAGGCGAACAATCGAACCAAACTGGCTATCTACCGAGCCCTGCAAAGCGGTGACATGGCAGGTTTTGAAGAGACAATCAAGAGTCTCTTCGCCGCTATTCCCTACCACAACTATGTCAAAAACACAATCGGCGACTACGAAGGGTACTATGCCAGCGTACTTTATGCCTATCTGGCGGCGTCTGGCTTAAAGATCGTAGCCGAAGACGTCACCAACGAGGGGCGGATCGACCTGACGATTCTAATGGGCCAAAGGGCCTATATTTTGGAATTTAAGGTAGGCGAAGGCGATCCGCTGGGACAGATCAAAGAGAAAAACTACGCCCAAAAATACCGAGCCGACTACGACGAGATCTATCTAATCGGCATCACTTTTGATCCGAGCAAGCGCAATATCAAGGCGTTTGAATGGGAGATTCAGGCCAACCCGTAGATCTCCCGGTAGCGTGTCAGCGCGTATCGATCGCTCATGCCGGCAATATAGTCGGCGATAACGCGACTCTTTTTCTCCTTCTCCAGTCGCGCCTTGAAATCGCTTGGCAAAAGGTTGATATCTTCATCCAACGCTGTATAGAGTTTGCGAATACACTCTTTACCCGCGTGCATTTTGCTTACAATCCGCTCATGCCGGTAGAGCTTTTGCATCAAAATCTTCTTAAGCGCTTTAATCTCTTTACGCAAACTCTCCTCAAAACGGATCGGCGCGGGCTCAACGGCGTCGAAGGTTTTGCACCGTACTTTGGGCTCTTTGGGCAGGTGGGGCCGACTGGCGGCGATCAATTCGGTCACCAGGTAGCTGATCAGCATTCCCACGAAACGGTAGCGGTGCAGTTTGGTGCCCCGCTTTAACCCCTCTTTTCGTACCGCCGCATCAATGCGGCTTGCCAACGGGTTTTGCAAAATATCCTCAAAAGTAATCAACCCGTACTGGATACCGTCATCAATATCGTGACTGATATAGGCGATCTCGTCGGCGCAATCAACGATCATCGCCTCCAGCGAGGGGTGTCTATCCAGCGCGAAAACCTCCTCGTACCACGCGCCCAAAAAAGGTTTGCGGTAGGGATAAGAGTGCTTCAAAATCCCCTCCAGCGTGGCGAAAGTGAGATTGAGCCCGTCAAAGGGGGCATAACGTTTCTCCAGACGGGTAACGACCCGGAAAGATTGAAAATTGTGCTCAAATCCGTTGGCACTGCCGCTCTTTTTCAGACACTCATCCAGTGTATCGCCGCCCACGTGGCCAAAAGGGGTATGCCCAAGGTCATGTGCCAAGGCGACGGTTTCGGCCAGCGCCTCGTGACACCCGAGTGCGTTGGCCACGGCCCGGGCGATCTGGCTCACTTCCAAAGAGTGGGTCAGGCGGGTACGGAAGTAATCTCCCTCGTGATTGATAAAAACCTGCGTCTTGTACTCCAGCCTGCGGAAGGAGCTGGTATGGATTACCCTGTCCCTGTCCCTGGCGAAGGGATCTCTGAAATCGGCAATGGCGGGGTGGAAACGATCGGTACAGTTCATAAGCTACCTTTGACTATAATAAGATAATTTTAGCCAAAAAGGGGTGAGCGATGAAAGTGACGCTTTTGCACCATACACCGCTGGAGGTGTGCGCCCACGCCATCCGCACCTGCTGGCAGAGTTTTGACAAAAGCGACGGCGGGGGCGAGAAGGATAGAGAGCTGATCGATAGGGTAG
>JAMOMS010000111.1 GCA_027067015.1 Campylobacterales bacterium
CAAACACGCCTCCACCCTTGAACATCTGGTCTATACTTTCTATATTCAAGGCATCAGCCGCGCCTTACTTCAAGAACTCGCCCGCCACCGCATGGCGAGTCTTAGCGTCAAAAGTACCCGCTACACCCTCAAAGAGCTCAAAGAGGAAACCCCTTTCGATCCCGCCGATTTAAAGCGGGCCGAAAAATATATTGTTCTTACCGACAATGCCCTGGTTAACGAAATGGGTATCAAGGCCCTGGAGAACCTGCGACTACTACTGACTGCCGGCATCGCCAACGACAAGGCCAAATACGCTCTCCCCGAATGTTACAAAACCGAGCTTACATGGACACTCAACGCCCGAAGCCTGCAAAATTTTTTGGAACTTCGCAGTGACAAAGCGGCTTTGTGGGAGATTCGCCAGCTGGCCCTGGCCGTCTATAACGCCCTGCCCGACGAGCACAGATACCTCTTTAGCGTCAAAACCTACGACTGACGCAACCGCTGGGCGTGGGTAATGGCCACCGCCATGGCGTCGGTGATATCCAGCGGCTTGATCTCCTTTTGAATCCCCAAAATCCGTTTGACCATAAAGGCCACCTGCTCCTTGGCCGCCTTGCCGTTGCCGGTGAGCGCCTTCTTGACCTGCAGGGGCGTATATTCGGCGAAGTTACCGTGCTCTTGTAAAATCTTCAGGCTCAAAGCCCCCCGAAACTGGGCCAGTTTGAGCACCGTTTTGGGGTTAAAGGCAAAAAAGATATCCTCTATAGCCACCTCATCGACCCGATGGCTCTTTAAAATCAGATCCAGCCCTTCCACCAATTCCATAATCTGATATTGAAGCTCTTTTTCCTTAATACGTATCAGTCCCGCCTCTACCAACAAAACCTTCCGCCCCTCTTTTTTGACAATAGCGTACCCGCAATTCCGACTGCCCGGATCGATTCCCAATATGTTCAACCGTTCACCTCTTTTTTCACAGGGTGAATAAAATTTTTCTCACCCTTTTCTAATCTCATTTTAACGTATCGCCGATAAAATTACTCAAGTTATTCACACCATTTATTCACAGGTTGAAAATGCTCATTGATCAAATTTATGAACTCCTTTCCCAGGAGATCTCCCAGGCCGAATTTGACCGCTATATCAAACAGCTTCAGTATGATGAAGAGGGCTCACGCTCGGATATGGCCCTTTTTTACGCGCCCAACCCCCTGATAGCCCGTTGGGTCAAGACCCGTTACGGCGCCAAACTGGCCCATCTTTTTGAGATCAAAACGGGAATCAAACCCCAAATTATGATCGAAATCAAAAGCGCCGTCTCCCAAAAGCGCGCTCACACGGCAATAGAAACCGCCCAAAAACCGACCGCCAAAAGCACCATTCTCAACCCCTCCTACACCTTTGACAGCTTTGTGGTAGGCAGTTCCAACCAATTTGCCTATACCGCCGCCCTCAGAGTCGCCGAAAAACCGGGAGAACAGTACAACCCGCTTTTTATCTACGGCGGGGCGGGTTTGGGTAAAACCCACCTGCTTCACGCCATCGGCAACTTCAATCTGGCACGGGGCAAACAGGTTATTTTTACCTCCCTTGAACAGTTCATGAACCAATTTACCCACCACCTGCGCAACCACACCATGGACCGCTTCAGGGACAAATTCAGAAATTGCGATATTTTGCTTCTTGATGACATTCAATTTTTAAGTCGCAAAGAGGAGACCCAAAAAGAGCTCTTTCACACCTTCAACGAGCTTCACGGCGCGGGCAAACAGATTGTCATGACCTCCGATCAACATCCCAAGAAGATCGCGGGACTCGAAGAGCGCCTTAGAAGCCGCTTCGAGTGGGGGCTTATCGCCGATATCCAACCCCCCGAACTGGAGACCAAAATCGCCATCATCAAGAAAAAGTGTGAGCTTAACGGTATTCAGCTCGATAACGACATCGTCAACTACATCGCCGCGCACATGGGCAACAATATCCGGGAGATAGAAGGGATCATCATTCAGCTCAACGCTTTCGCCAATATGATGAACCAGACCATTACCCTCGATTTTGCTAAAAACGTCATCAAAAACCAGCTCAAAGAACGGAGTGAAAATATCACCATCGACGATATTGTCAAAGTGGTCTCCAAAGAGCTTAATGTCAAACCCAGCGAGATCAAGAGCAAAAACCGCGCCCGAAAAATCGTTGAAGCCAGACGGATTGTGATCTACCTGGCCCGTACCCTCACCCCCAACTCCATGCCCAGTCTCGCGCAATATTTCGGCATGAAAGACCATACCGCTGTCAGCCACGCCATGAAAAAGATCAATGAAATGTTGGATAAAGATGAAACATTCAAGGCCAAAATTGAGGAGTTACAGCACAAAATCAGCGCCCAAAGCCTCGATTGAGATACAACTCTCCCCTTTGAGAGAAAAAAAAGATATAATAAATAGTTGTGAAAGAGGTGAAAATTCCATCGGCGCGCTTTACCCATTGCAAGCGCCGTTATCATGGCGTTAACCGGCGTTTTTCACAAAAACACGCCACGCTACTGGTACTACTAAAGAAGAATACAATTTAAGGAGCAACCGCATGAGACTTTCCGTGGCCAAAAGTACCCTTGAATCTTTGTTGATCAACCTTCAGCCTTTCCTGGAAAAACGGGACGTAACCCAGATTACCTCCCATGTGCTCTTAACCGCTTCCAACGGCAAACTGATCGCCAAAGCGACCGACCATGAAATCGGTCTGACCATTCAGACCGAACACGTAAACATCCAACTTGACGGGCAAGCCACGGCCAACGGAAAGAAACTGCTTGATATTATTCGTATTCTCAAAGAGGGTGACATCACCCTTGAGACAGTCGAAGAGACCTTGCATATCACCCAGCAAAACTCCAAATTCAAACTGCCCATGTTCAATCGGCTTGACTTTCCCTCTTTTCCCCAGGAAGAGGGATTGCCCTCTATCGCTATCGATTCAGCCCGATTGATTCAGATGTTTAAAAAGGTCTCTCCCGCCATCGATACCAACAACCCCAAACATGAACTCAATGGCGCGCTTTTAAATATCAAAGAGAATGAGATTGACGTCGTAGGTACCGACACACGGCGTCTGGCTATCGGTAAAATTCCCAATGCCAGTAACGCCACTTTGTCCATGATTATTCCCAAAAAAGCGATTATGGAGATTCAAAAACTCTTTTTTGACCAAATCGCCATTCATTATGACGATACCAATCTCATTATCACCACACCCGATTACTACTTCTTTACCCGACTCATCGGCGGCAAATACCCCGATTATGAGCGCATCATTCCCAAAAGCGTCAAACACTCTTTTACGCTTCCCAAAAACGCCATTGTCGAAGCGATCAAACAGATCACCATTATCTCCCAAGAAATTAGAATGGTGTTTGATACCAATACCATAACCTTCCGCTCACTGGGAGAAGAGAACTCCGAGGCGATGACGGAAATTCCTTTCCAATCAGGATTGGAGGAGAAATTCGCTTTGGCGGTCAACAGCCGCTATCTACTCGATTTCCTGGCCCACGTTGAAGGGGAGGAATTTACGATGGGTCTAAATGAACCCAATCTTCCCTTCATGGTTCAAAACGGTGACTTCTCCACCGTCATCATGCCCATTATCCTTTAAAAAGAGTGAGGAAAAAGAACAGTATGAGCAATCAAAACTATGGCGCCGGTAACATCAAAGTTCTCAAAGGCCTGGAAGCGGTACGCAAACGCCCGGGTATGTACATTGGAGATACATCCGTCAAAGGTCTGCACCATCTTATCTACGAAGTGGTGGATAACGCCATCGACGAAGCGATGGCCGGCTACTGTGACAAAATCAAAGTAACCCTCAAAAAAGACGGCAGTGCCGAAATTTCAGACAACGGGCGGGGTATTCCTACCGATATCCACCCCACCGAAAAGATTTCGGCGGCCACAGTGGTTTTGACGGTACTGCACGCGGGCGGAAAGTTTGACAAAGATACCTATAAGGTTTCCGGCGGTCTGCACGGCGTAGGAGTTTCGGTTGTCAACGCGCTGAGTGAAAAACTGCACATGATAATCTATCGTGACGGCAAAATCCACGAGCAGACCTTTGAAAAAGGTATTCCCCTTGATGAGCTCAAAGTAACCGGCACTACCAGAAAAACCGGCACCACCATCCGCTTTTGGCCCGATAACACCATTTTTGAGACGGTTGAGTTTCAATATGATATTCTCTCCAAACGGTTCAAAGAGCTGGCCTATCTTAATCCCCGTATCTCCATCACATTTGAGGATGAACGCATCGGAAAAAAGGAGGTTTACCACTTCGAGGGCGGTTTGAACCAGTTTGTGGAGGATATGGCCAAAAAAACACCCATCTGCTCGGTGATCAGCTACTCTGAAAAAGTGGATGACATTGAGGTGGATATCGCCTTTGAATATACCGAAGCGTACGATGAGAAACTGCTCAGTTTTGTCAACAATATCCGTACACCCGACGGCGGAACCCATGAGAGCGGTTTTCGCGCGGGATTGACCCGGGCTGTGAGCCGATATGTGCAAGAAAACGCCAACGCCAGGGAAAAAGATACCAAAATCAGCGGTGAGGATGTGCGTGAGGGTTTGGTGGCCGTGGTCAGCGTGCGGGTGCCCGAACCGCAGTTTGAGGGGCAGACCAAAGGGAAACTGGGTTCCAGCTATGTCAAGCCCCTGGTGCAAAAACTCACCTACGAAAAACTGGTGAAATATTTTGAGGAAAATCCCAACGACGCCAAAGCCATTATGCAAAAGGCCCTGCTGGCGGCCAAAGGGCGGGAAGCGGCCAAAAAAGCGAGAGAGTTAACCCGCCGTAAAGACGCCATGACCGTGGGCACCCTGCCGGGCAAACTGGCCGACTGCCAGAGCAAAGACGCTTCCATCAGCGAGCTTTACCTGGTGGAGGGCGACAGTGCGGGCGGATCGGCCAAGCAGGGACGTGACCGGGTCTTTCAGGCTATTTTGCCGCTAAAAGGTAAAATCCTCAATGTCGAAAAGGCTCGACTGGATAAGATCTTGAAATCGGACGAGATCAAAAACATGATCACCGCCCTGGGGTGCGGCATCGGCGAGGAGTTCAATCCCGAAAAACTGCGCTACCACAAGATCATCATCATGACCGACGCGGATGTGGACGGCAGTCACATTCAGACCCTGCTGTTGACCTTCTTTTTCCGCTTCCTGCGACCCATTATCGAAGAGGGATATCTTTACATTGCCCAACCGCCGCTTTATCGCTATAAAAAGGGTAAGCAGGAGATCTACCTCAAAGATGACAAGGCGATGAGCGAATTTTTGATTGAGCGGGGTATCGACGCGCTGGATGTGACGGGTATGGGGCAAAAAGATCTGACCGAACTCTTTAAACTGGTCGCCTTTTACCGCATGACCCTTAAAGAGCTCGATAAGCGTTTCAGCCTGGTAGAAGTGATCCGCTATCTGATTGAACACCCCGATCTTTTGGCGCTGGACAACACGGCGCTGTTTGAGGAGATTCGGCTCTATCTGGACGGTTTGGGGTACAACATTTTGAACAAACATGTGGACGAAGAGAAAATTCATCTTTATGTCCAGACCGACGAGGGATTGGAAGAGATTATAATCGACGATGAGCTCTTTACCAATCCCTTCTACAACGAAGCGCAATATATCTTTGGCAAAATCAGTGAAAGAGATTTGACGATTTTTGAAGGCAAAGATCTGCTTGAGATGCTGGATGAGATTGAAAAGAGCGCCAAGAAAGGGGCATATATTCAGCGTTACAAAGGTTTGGGTGAGATGAACCCCGAACAGCTCTGGGAGACAACCATGAACCCGGAGAATCGTCGATTGCTGAAAGTGACCATCGAAGACGGCGAGTCGGCCAGCGATGTCTTTACGCTCTTCATGGGCGATGAGGTTGAGCCCCGTCGTCAATACATTGAGGAGCATGCCAAGGATGTCAAACACCTTGATGTGTAGGTAGTTATGCTCTATTCCAAAAAGCAGGAGAGATCCCGCCGTTTTCGACTGGCTTTACGGATGGGTATACCCATTCTCCTGCTGATGAGCATTCTTATTTTTTATGTCATCCGACAAAAAAATTTTGCTTTTACCTCTTTGGAAATTGCCCTTTTTGCTACCATTGCCTTTATTGCCGTCTACTTTATCTTTTTTCTGATCAATCTGGGACAAAACGAAACCTATGTAGACCGGCTTACTGACGCCTTTAACCGTGACGCACTGCTTAAAACCCTGAAAAAGGGAGATTTTAAAACCCTGGTGTTATTACGAATCGACAACCTTCCTTATATTAACGACCATCACGGTATTGATAGGGGAGATAAACTTCTTAAAACCCTGGTTCTCTTTTTGGATCAACATCTGCAATCCTACGGTATCAAAGAGCCGGTGGTCGGACGCTATCACGGCGGGGATTTTATTGTGGCGTTACACCTTCGCGAAGAAGAGAGTGTGGCCGTTTTTGAGGAGTTTAGCGCCAACCACAAAGAGATCAACGGCATCAGTATAGAGATCAAATACGCCGCCGTTTCTATTGAAAAAAAGACCGATCCATCTGATGTTATTACGCACCTTTACGATACCATCTCTCTGCAAAAAGGGGAAAAACCGACCCAAAAACGCGCGAATGAGGAGCGTTTGGATATCACACTACTTGAAAAAGAGATTGTTGAAGCGATAGAAAAGCGTGCAATTTATCTTCTATTTTTTCCTATCAAGAATCTTTTGAACGATACCGTTGATTTTTTCGAGGTAGCGGTACGGCTTGATACCGAAACCAACGGCCTTTTGATGCCCAAAAAATTTATTCCTGTCGTAAACCGTCTGGGATTGGAGCGCGCTTTTGACGAGGCCCTTTTTACGACCCTGTGCAAGGTGGCCAAAGAGGTGCGAAACGACATACGTTTTACTTTTCGCCTTTCACCCATCTCTATGCGTTATGAAGGTTTTTGCGAAAAACTCGCCCAAATCGCAACCTATCACCATCTTACCGCTTCCCGATTTGATTTTCAAATCTATGAGAATAGACCCTATAAAGATATAACCCGCTATAAAGTGATCATAGAAGAGATCAAGGTGTTTGGTTTTACCGTCTCTTTGGAGAACTTTGGGGCTGTCAACGCGTCGGTGGAGTATCTGAAAAAACTGCCGGTGGATATGGTACAGTTTGACAAAGAATTTACCGTCGGATTTTCCAATCCCCGACAAAACGCTTTGTTAAAAGGGTATTTACAAACCTGTCGCACACTTGGCGTGAAAGCCTTGATGCGCTGGGTTGATAATGAGGAGCTTTTGCAGGCCTTTAAACAAATCGGTATCGATTACGCCCAGGGATTTGCGGTTAGCAACCGGTCCCTGACAAGTGAAATCCTTATATCCAGATATGGAGTCAAATCATGAAATACGGTGAAGAGATTGTCGCGAATTTCGATGTGGAAAAAGATCTGGAGATCTGGCCCAACAAACATGACAAGCGTTATAAAATTACCGTGACCTTGCCGGAATTTAGCTGTCTGTGTCCCAGAAGCGGGTATCCCGATTACGCCACCTTTACCCTGGAGTATATGCCCGATCAATGGGTTGTGGAGCTCAAAGCCCTCAAACTCTATATCAACAGTTTCAGAAACCGTCATATCAGTCACGAAGAGAGCGCCAATGAAGTGTTTGATACCCTCTATCAAAAACTCTCTCCCCGGTGGATGCGTTTGGTGGCCGATTTTAATCCCAGGGGAAACGTGCATACGGTTATCGAAATTGACAGCGATCTATTCGAGCGGGAGCAGTAAAATGAAGAGTGTCGCGACAGGCACGGTACTGGCGCTTCTTCTGTTGACGGGTTGTCAAACCGTCAATCGCCACCACAATCCCTACGATCCCAACGAGACGGCGCCCCGGGTCATAGGCGCCTCTTCCTCACCCGTAAGCGATTACGCCAAAAAGATTCTCTCCAACGCATCCCAACCGCACACCGATACGGCCAAAATCAGGAAGATGGAGCTGGAGACCCAAAAAGAGATCGAAAAGCTCAAAGCCCAGAAAGAGTTGGAGATCGCCCGCATGAAAGCGGAAGCGGAACGGGCGAAAATCATGACGGAAAAGGAGTTGGGTCTCAAACAGCTTCAGGCCAAACTGGAAGAGATTGTCGGTGACAGAAAAATGGTGGGATGGGTGCTCTTTTTGAGCGCGCTTTTTCTGTTTGTGCTGTTATGGGTGGTTTTCAAGCTGGTTCGGGAGTATTACGCCCATAAAAAGAGGGTGGAAGAGGAGCGGATGCGACACGAAAAGGAACTGCAGGAAAAAGAACTACAGGCCAGACTGGCCGAAAAGATGTTTGACGCCCTGGCCAGCGGCAATCTGAGCGAAACACAGCAGAACAGACTGCTTGATTCCCTGGCCGGCGCCAACCAGCAGTTGATCCATAAAAAAGAGTCGTAAATTTTTTGGATAGATTTGGGAGATTATTCAAAAAATGGTGGAGCATAGCGGGCTCGAACCGCTGACCTCCTCGCTGCCAGCGAGGCGCTCTCCCAGCTGAGCTAATGCCCCACAACCTTGGAGACCCGAATTTTAATTGAAGTCTGCTTAAGTGTTTATAAAATATTGCTGGCATTTTGCTTTTGAATCGAAAGGTTCGACGCTTAGCCTCTCTTCTCCCACTTCAACGTCATACTCTTTGCCCGCTTCGGTTTTGCCGTAAGTGGCGGTGATTTTAGCGGCCAGTTTTTTATCCTCGTCGTCGGCGTTGGCCGAGAGGGCCGAAACGGGCCCGGGGGTACCCAGCAGACGGACTTTGAGATATTTGGGTGTCAGCGCCGCCAAAATCATCTCGTTGTCCTCCTTGTGGCGGCCCACCACCAGTTTGGCTCCATGTGGCAGGCGCAGGTGACGGCCGCATTTGAGCAGGGCGATATCCTCTACCTCAAGGGTGTCATATTTGATAAACTCGGCCAGTTTTTTGGAGAAATTCTCGTCCGTTAGCAGACAGCCGCCGCCCGGTTTTTCGTAATCTTTCAACCCGATCTCTTCGGCCAGTCGCAGTTGAACCTCCCGGCCTCGGCCCGTGATACCCAAAAGTTGTTCACGATCCACCCAGCCCTCTCTTTCAGGAAGCGTCGGCGGAAGGGCCTTGGCGCTTAAGGGTCTTAAAAGCAGGTCGTCGGTTTGGGCCAGTTTGGTCACGATATCCAGGGCGTCGCGCCGCTGGCTCATGGGGCGCTGGCCTACCACCTCGCCGCTAATAAGAAAACTTGCCCCCCAGGGCTCCATCAGCTCTTTGGCAATACGAAACATATTGCCGTGGCAGTCGATACAGGGGTTGAAGTTTTTGCCGTAGCCGTATTTGGGGTTGAATAGAATGTCACGCAGATACTGGTCGCGGATGTCGATAGAGCGAAGCTCTATGCCGATCTGATCGCACATATTCTGCATATGCGCAAGTTTGCTTTTGGTAGAACCAAAACCGATGTCTATGTGCAGGGCGATCACTTCGATGCCCTGTTTTTTGACCAGCCACGCCGCCAGGGTGCTGTCCAGTCCGCCGCTAAAGAGTGATATGGCTTTCATAGGGTACCAGTTCTCCTCGTTTGAGTCGGTGAATATAGTCTTGATACTTTCTTATAAAAAAAGCTTTTTTTTGAAAAGGAAGTCTATCATCTTTTTTGATAATGTCAAGGGCTTTTAGATAATAGCGTTGCAAAAAGAAGAGAAGCTGTTGCTTGAGCTCCTCTTCGCTGTAGATTTTGATCTCCTCATCCAGGTCTATGCGTTGCAAAGCGTCGTGTTCGTTTCCCTGCACCAGCGCCTCAAACGCCTGCCGGTAGGTCACAAACATCGACGCGTCCATCGTGTCAAGCACCATATCTATCAAGTCGGGGGTACGCAGAAGAGTTTTGAGAATGCTCGCTTCAGCCACGTCCGAAAGGGTTAGGCCCGTTGCGTTGGGAAGTGAGCCGGAAGAGACGCTCTTTTGGCGTGCCGTGAATTTGGCCGTGGGAACGCCCAGCCCGGCGGCGGCGTAGGGGGCGTACTTTTCCAGCGCGAAAGGAGATAGGGCGGACAAAAAACGCCTAAGCTCCTCAAAAGCGCGCTCCTTATCGACAGGTGAGCTTAAATCGTGTTCGGCCAATATACGCTCAATAATAAA
>JAMOMS010000112.1 GCA_027067015.1 Campylobacterales bacterium
CCCGTGACCCTGGTGGAGAAGCAGGCGAAGATGGCCTACCTGGCGCGCATCAACGCCCGTGTCAACCGCATAGAGGCCCGGGTGGTAGAGCAAGACTTCCTGACATTCAAGAGCCCGGGGCAGTTTGAGACCATCGTCTCCAACCCGCCCTTTTACCATCCTGACGTGATTCAAAGCAAAGATGCCCACTTAAACGCCTGCCGCTACAATACCCATCTGCCTATTCTTCCCTTTTTCCAAAAAATCAAGCGGCTCATCGCCCCCCGCGGACGCTTTATCTTCTGTTACGATCCCACCCAGTTGAGCGCGTTGTTGACGGGACTTGAGGCGGTGGGCCTGCGCGCGGAGAATATCTGCATGGTGCACCCCAAAGCCGACCGGCCCGCCAAACTGGTGATGATTCACGCCCGCAACCAATCCAAAGCCAGAAGCACGATTGAGCCGCCGTTTGTCGTTTTTGAGGGGCAAGAGTACGGCAGGCGGGCACAGGCGATTTTCAAGAAAGCGAGGACCCATACGATCAAATGCGAGATCTCATAACCAAAGAGGGGTACGACTACGCCTTTGACCCCACGGCCTGCGCCACGTGCCAGGGCAACTGCTGTACAGGCGAAAGCGGCAATATCTGGGTGAAGGTGCAGGATATTCCCCGCATGGCGAAATACCTTCAGATGGAGCCTGACGTGTTCATTAAGCGTTATCTGGAAAAAAGAGGGTATCGTTTCAGTATCAAAGAGCGTGAAATAGAAGAAGGCGTGTTTGACTGCCTCTTTTTCGACAGAGCGACACGCCGGTGCCAGATCTATCCGGTACGGCCTTTGCAGTGCCGCACCTACCCCTTTTGGGACTATTTTAAAGACCATACCGAGGAACTGAAAAGAGAATGTCCGGGAATCGTTACGCCCCACTCCTGATTATTGCGCTGTTGTGGTTGGGCGGTTGTGCCGGCCGTGCCCCCGAATCGGGCGGGGTGCCGGCAACACGGGATGTCCCCCATGAAGAGGAGATGATTGTCAAGGCGCTTGTCTACACCCAGGAGGGCAAGCCGTTGGAGGCTTATCGGTGGTATGAGCGCCTTTATCAAAAGACACACAAAGAAGAGTACCGCCTGGCCGGAATGCGTGCCCTTTTAGCGGCCAAAGCGTATGAGAAGGCCCTCCAAGAGGCCCGCGCGCTTACGGCCAAAGAGCCTGGGAACGTGGAGGCCCGAAAAATCGCGTGTGTGAGTTGGCTTCATCTGAAAAAACAGCAAAAGGCCCTCTCCTGCGCCAAGGAGGTAGTCAAGTTGGCGCCGGACGATTTTCAGGGGGTGGACCTGTTGGCGTCACTCTATCTGCTCTCTTCCAAGAATGAGTCGGCGTATCGTGTTTATGAAAACTACTACCGCCGTCACCATGACGACGAGACCGTATTGAAAATGGCCTCTATCCGCCTGCACCGCATGAAACAGCCCGAAGAGGCCCTGCGCCTGCTGGAGAGCCACAGCAAGATGATCGGGTGCGGGGAGCAGGTGTGCCTCTTTTTGGCCGAGCTCTACCGAAAGGCTCAGAATCTTGAGGGTATGGCCGATGTGTACAAACGGCTTTATGAAACGACGGGACGGGCCGAATATGCCAAAAAAGGGGCGGAAATTTACGCTTATTTAAAAGCGTATGAAAAGGCGGAGGCTTTGTTGAAAAATTCCGACGCCGATCCCCGGTTACTGCTTTCACTCTACAAACATACCCGCCGTTTCAAAGAGGCGGTCAAGCTGGCCCAAAGGCTCTACGCCCAAACCGACGATTCGCTCTGGTTGGCCGAACACGCGGTGCTTACCTTTGAAGCTGTGGAAAACAAGCGTAACAAGCAGATGATCAAACAGGTCGTCAATGAGCTGGACGAGGCGATGAAACGGGGCGTGGACGACCCGCTTTATGATAATTACCTGGGCTATTTGCTGATAGACTACGACATGGATGTGCCCCGGGGGATTGAACTGGTAAAAAAGGCGTTGGCGGCCGACCCCGATTCGGGCTACTACCTTGATTCGCTGGCGTGGGGGTATTACAAACTGGGACACTGCGATGAAGCCTACAAAGTGATGAAAAAGGCCATGGAGAGCCTGGGACATGAAGATAAAGAGTTAAGCGCGCATATGAAAAAAATTGAGCAATGCAGGAGTAAAAAGTGATACTGGATGAGATAATCGCCAAAACCAAAGAGGATGTAGAGCGCCGAAAAAAGGAGTTTCCCGCCGACTGGCTGGGGCGCTCTTTGGCCTACAACCCCTTTCCGCCCAGAGACGTGCACGCGGTGCTGAGATCCACCCCCGAAAACCCCTACCGCATTATTGCCGAGGTCAAAAAGGCCAGCCCCTCCAAAGGGGTGATTCGTGAGGATTTCGATCCGCTGGCGATCGGCAAGGCGTACGAAGAGGGGGGTGCTGATGCCCTTTCGGTGCTGACCGAACCCCACTACTTTCAGGGCCATATCGAATACCTCACCCAACTGCGCCGCTATGTGCCCATGCCGCTACTGCGCAAAGACTTTATTATCGACAAATACCAACTGCTCGAAGCGCTGGTGTACGGGGCGGATTTTGTACTGCTTATTGCCAAGGCGCTAAGCAGGAAGGAGCTTAAAGAACTGCTGGAGTATACCTGGCACCTGGGGATGGAGGCGCTGGTGGAGATTCACGACAAGAAAGACCTGATCAAGGCGATCTTCGCCGGGGCCAATATTATCGGCATCAACCACCGCAACCTGGAGACGTTTGAGATGGATATGGGGCTGAGTGAGCGGCTCATTCCGCTCATTCCCAACTCCAAGATTATCGTGGCTGAAAGCGGCATTTATGAGCATGAGCAGGTCAGGCACCTGCATGAGGTGGGGGCGGATGCCTTTTTGGTGGGTGAACATTT
>JAMOMS010000113.1 GCA_027067015.1 Campylobacterales bacterium
TCTTCAGCCCCCGGGAGATGTCGCTGACCTCCTGGTGGCGGTCTTTGTTGGAGGCGCCGGTCATCAGCTGGAGGTAGTCGATAAAGGCGATCTTGATCTCGGGGTGGTGGGTTTTGAGCTTTCTGAGCTTCGCCCGCACCTGGTGGATATTGAGGCTTCCCTCATCGTCCACGAAGAGCTTTTGGGCGCTTAGCCAATCGACCGCCTCGCCCAGACGGCTCCACTCCTCGTCTCTCAAATTCCCTACCCGCAGATCCTGCAAAGCAATAGAGGTCTTGGCGCTGAGCATCCTCAAAACCAACTGCTCGGCAGGCATCTCCAAAGAGAAAAAGGCCACCCCGTCGCCGTTTTCCAGGGCTTTTAACGCCATATTGAGCGTAAGTGCCGTTTTTCCCATCGCCGGCCTCGCCGCCACGATGACCAGATCCCCTTCTCCAAAGCCGCTGGTCATGCGGTTAAGATCCTTAAAGCCGGTATCCACGCCGATGAGCATGGCGTTGCCCCGCTCTTTCATCTTTTTGATATGCTCCAGGGTCGAGAGCGCCATCTCTTTGGACTCGCGAAAATCCTGGGTGGAGGCGTCGGAGGCGATGGCATAGAGCTTTTGCTCTACCGCGTCCATCACATCCTCCGCGGGCAGGTCATCTTCGATCGTGAGCTTCTTGATCTCCGTCGCCAGCGTCACCAGGGCCCGCTTTTGGGCCTTGGCCTTGATCTCTTCGATATAGGCGTGGGTGTTGGAGAGGGGGTTGGCGGCCAGGATATCCAAAAAGGCGCCCTCGTCAAACTTACCGCTTTTGCTCAACCGCTCTTTCAAAAACTCCTCGTCAATCGGTTGATCGGCCGTAAAGAGGGCCTCCATCGCCTCAAAAACCGCCTGATGAAAGGGGTGGTAAAAATCCTCCGGCTTCAGCTGGGCGGCGATCTCCTCGTACTGCCGGGGGTCAAAAACAATCGTGCTTAAAACCGCCCGCTCGATATTTAAGTTATACAGATGCTCTTCCATCTCAATACACCTCTTTTCTATGGCCGATCCGTACCACCACAATAATCAGCCGCTCGGCCTCGCGGCGAAAAATCACCCGGTAATCCCCGACTCTCAGCCGCTCATACTCGCCAAAATCCTTGCCTTTGAAGCGCTCATAATCGGCCGCCAGCGCCAACAGTTTCTCTTTGATACGCAAACGAAAGGGTTTGTCGATCTTGGCCAGCTCTTTGAGTGCCCTCTCTTCAAAAAAGAGCCGATAGGCCATCAGATACCAAGTTCCCTAAACGCCTCGTCGGCCGGAATCAGGCGGCTTTTGCCCTCTTTGAGCTCTCTAAGGCGCTTGTCGGCAACGGCTATATCCAGATAGTCGTAATACATCGTCAGCGCCTTTTCGACAATGTGGCTTTTTTTCTCCCCCAACTCCTCGGCCAGGGCGCCCAGCTCATCCACCACCCGTTTGTCCAGCGTAAAGGTAGAGCGGATTCGTTGCATGGCTCTCTCCTTGTATGTATAATCGTATGAACGATTATACCACATACTCCTCGGCCAATTTTTCCACTTCCCGCAAAAAGCGATCGACCAGCTCCTTTTCGGGGAGTTTGGCCACCACTTCGCCTCTTACCATTACCAGCCCCGTCCCCTTGCCGTAGGCGATGGCCACATCGGCGCTCTTGGCCTCCCCGATAGCGTTGACCACGCACCCCATCACCGACACATTCAGCGGCGCTTTGATGTGCTTGGTTTTCTCTTCCACTTCCGCCACCGCCTTGACCAGATCGGCTTCGATCCGTCCGCAGGTGGGGCAGGAGATGATATTAAGCCCCTCTTTGGCCACCCCGGCGTCTTTGAGAATGGCCCGGCCCACCTCGATCTCTTTTTCCAGCTCCCCGGTGATGGAGACTCTTAGCGTATCGCCGATGCCCTCCAGCAGTAGCGCCCCCAGGCCGATGGCGCTTTTGATGGTGGCGTGAAACACCGTGCCCGCCTCCGTCACCCCCAGGTGGAAAGGGTAATCCACCCGGGGCCGAAGGGTCCGGTAGGCTTCCACGGTACGTTCGACGTCACTGGCTTTTAGAGAAACCTTAATATCGGTAAAGTCCAAATCTTCCAGAAATTTGATGTTATACATGGCCGACTGCACCATACCCCTTGCCGTCTGGCCGTATTTTTGTTCAAACTCCTTCTCCAAACTGCCGCAGTTGACGCCGATTCTAATGGGTATGCCCCGCTCTTTGCAGGCTTTGACCACCTCTTTGACCCGCCCCTTTTCGCCGATATTGCCGGGATTGATGCGGATGCAATCAACGTGCTCGGCGGCAATGAGCGCCAGGCGGTAGTTGAAGTGAATGTCAGCCACCAGCGGCAGGGAGGTTTGGGCGCGGATCTCTTTGAGGGCATAGGCGTCTTCGTAGTCTGGCACGGCGACACGCACGATATCGGCCCCGGCGAAATGGAGCCGGTTGATCTGTTCCACCGTCGCTGACACGTCGGCGGTGCGGCTGTAGGTCATGGATTGGACGGAGATGGGCGCGTCACCGCCTACGGGTACGTTGCCCACATAGATTTTTCTGGTCGGATAGCGTCGAATCATTGCCAAATCTTGGAAAAGTCAAGT
>JAMOMS010000114.1 GCA_027067015.1 Campylobacterales bacterium
GAATCTCGTAAACCCCCTCCTCTTTGAAAGAGGTTCGCAATGTTTTGCCCGTCGTGACAAAATCGTCGGCCACATACCAGCGAATCTGCGTCCCCCCGATAGCGTTATCCAACCGTACCCGGCAAGTCACCGTCTCGCCCACCTTGACGGAAGCCGGAGAGCAGGTGATGTGAATCCCCGCTTTTTCAGGTGTCGCTCCGCCGACGACGCCCCCGCCCCCGGCCGATTCGGCTACTTCCACGATCCGGCGCATCGTGTCATTTTCGGTCGGGTCGGACGAGATAAGATCGAGCATCACCGTATAGTCGCCGGGCTGTTTGAATCGGTAGGTAAAGCGTTCGCCCTCCGCCACCTTTTTGCCGTCGATCCACCAGACAAACCGGTAGCTGTTGCCCGCTTTCTTATGCAGGGTCTCTTCTATGAAAGTGACGGGCTCACCGACCCGGTAGGTCCACTTTTTGGGCTCGATCCGCATACCGATCTGCGCTTTGTAGTCGGGGTTGATCACCAGTTGCACCACGCTCCCCTCAAAGAGTTTCGTACCGGCGGAGGGGCTTTGATCGGTCACGGCATTGACGGCGTAGTTGGCCTGCCTGGCAGGGGCGTCGATCAACCGGTAGCCCAGCTTGACTTTCGCGAGTCTCTCCTGTGCCTTTTGCGCGTCCAATCCCACCACATCGGGTACACGAACACGCTTTGGCGTGTAGAAAAAGCGCACCGTTGTCCCCGCCTTTACCTCCTTCCCTGCCGGGGGCTGTTGCGAAACGACCGTCAGCTCCCGGCTGGAAGAGGCAAGCGGGCCGGTATAGAGCCGATCATCCGCGTCCAAGCCGGCTCTTTTAAGAATTCTGATCGCCTCATCCCGCTTCTTGCCCGTCAGGTCGGGCACTCTTATAAGCGCATGGGCCTTGTCGGGATTGAGTGTGATCGACACCTCCGTACCCTTTTTGACCCATACGCAAGGGGCTGGGGTTTGCGTCAGCACCTCGTTGGGGCGACGGCCCTTTTGTTGTCGCTTTTCGTAGCGGTATTGCAGGCGCAGTCCCAGCCGTTTGAGTGTGCGTTTCGCCCGAGAAAGGCTCTGCCTCGTCAGACGCGGCACCGGCACCACACTCTGCTTAAACCGCAAAGGGAGTGACGCCCGAAGCGCCTTGCCTTCGCCCCGCCAGGTCGCATGCACCGTCACCACGCTCTTTTGACAGCATCCTGAGGCATCCAGCGTTCTGTTTTGCACCTTTGCGCAAGGAGGATCCACCCGCCATCGCACCCCGTTTTTGACCTCTTCCCATCTTCCGTCGGCACGTAGCAAAAAGGCCTGCAATCCCTTGCGCCCTTCTCTTCCCAGCCTATCCGACCCGTCGACTGTCTTGATAGAGAGCCTTGTGGCGGGCGAAGGGGTGATCTTCATGCTCATATAGGTTTGGGCCCTTTGGTTTTGCTCCTCATACCGGGCTATCAGACGGCAAGTCGAGGCTTTGGAGACCGATTTTGGCGCGTAAACCGTCCGGCCCCTCACCCGCAGGCCGCAACCGCCGTCATCCCATGTCACCCCCTCAACGCCGTTTAGAAGCCTCTCGTATACCCTGCCCGCCGCCTCGAAACGCCCGTTGAGGCTGATGCGCCGGTGACCGCCCGCTTCGACGGTATCGATTTTGGGAATAATATAGAGCCCTTTGAGCGTTCGCCCTATCCAAAGACGCACATCCCATTTGCGCGCGTGCTTTGGCACATAAGTGCCCGCTTCGGGACGCTGTTTTTTGACTTCCCAATCCCTGGCGTCGTCATCGCGTCGTAACAGCGCTTCGTTTTTGATGTTGTAGTAAAGCCCATCCCCCAGCAGTCTGTTTTTGGCTTTCGCCAGGGATTGCCCCAGCAGATTCGGCACCTCGACGCACTGATTTGTCAGCCGCTCGAACTCCTGCTTGAGCGAATAGAGTTTCAGGCAGGTTTTCATCACATGGATATGGACAATCTCATGCAGAAGTTTCGTTTTTTCGGGATACTTTTTTTCGTCATAGACAATCTGATAAGCGTCATAATAGGGTGCCACCCCAGCGGGTCCTTTTGAGAGACAGTCGCTTATCCCGTCACGAAGATTGCCTTCCAAAAATGTCCGATAGACGCTTAATTTGGGAAAGGCCTTGACGCGAAACTTCTCCTGGTACCACTTGCCCGCTTTGTAGGTTCGACAAATCCAGGTGGTCATGGTATCCAGCCCCGGCATCGAGCAGATGGTATCCAGCGCTTTACTGGAGTTGGACTTAAGAAGAAATTGCCGTAGATTCAACTTAAAAGCGTTGTCGTAGATCCTTTGCATCTGCGCGGGTATCTCCCGATACCACTTCGCGTCTATCTGCACCGTCTCTTTTTTTAGACACGCTTCGATTTTCGGATCGACTTGCGGAAGATCGGACAAAACCTCAGCCCGGCCCACCGCCAGACCCCACGCCAAAAGAGCCAAGAAAGTCAACCAAAGCCGCCGCATCGCTCCCTCCTTTCGGCATATGCCGTTACGGCTTCCGGGAAAAACGCGCTTTTTTTATATTTTACTGCAAAAAAGTTTTAATATTTTATTTAAAGGAAGAAAAAAGAAATAGGCGACGGCCGGGCCGTCACGATTCGGGGTAGTACTGATCGGGGATCGTCTCCAAATAGGCTCTGGCCCGTTCGGCTTTGGCGATCATCTCGCCAAAAATCCCGGCGGAGGCGGGGTAGTTTTGCATCATCTCCCTATAGGGTTCAATCTTGGCCTCAATCAAAGAGCTAAAAGCCCCCAGCAATAACCCCAGGCTCTCTTTGTCGTGCACGGAGCGCATCAGCATCTTGTACATACGCGCGCGGGTATCCATGGCAATGGAGGCCCCCACGGCGTCGCCGATCTGCTTTAGAT
>JAMOMS010000115.1 GCA_027067015.1 Campylobacterales bacterium
GTCTCAAGCCTCAGCTTGACGCCTTTTTTGACAATGTGATGGTTAATGCCGAAGACGAAGCGATTCGCCAAAACCGTAAGAACCTGGTGGGGCGCATCTATCAAGCCTTCAGGCAAATCGCCGACATCAAGGAGATTTCGGTTTAAGGTATAATAGAGGTATGACAAAAGAGCAGATTCTTCACAGTTTACGCCTACGCAAAGAGGAGCTAAACAAGCGCTTTGGGGTGCGCAAAATGGCTCTTTTTGGCTCTTATGCCAGAGATGAAGCGACCGATGAGAGCGATATAGATCTGCTTGTGGAGATGGAGCCTTCGGCGCAAAAGTTTTTTTCGCTTCAGCGCTATTTGGAAGAGCTGTTTGACAAACCGGTGGATGTAGGCACGAAACTGCGCCGTTTTGTGGCCAAGCGGATTGAAAAAGAGATGATTACCGTTTGATATGCCGTCACGAGATTCTGCCCTCTATTTTGTTGATATTTTCCAGGCGGCTTGTTTGATTTGGGAATATAGCGAACCGTTTGAAGACGCTCAGGCTCTGCTTTATAGCAGATTACACTGGGATGCTGTTATTAGAGAGTTTGAAATTCTCGGAGAAGCGGTCAATCATTTGATCAAAGCGGGAATTTTGGATACCTCATACCGAATAGCCGTTGATTTTCGTAATAAAGTGGCCCATGAATATTTTGGCATTGATGAAGCGATAGTGTTTGATCTGATAAAGAATGAACTGCCGAAATTTGTGGATGCGCTGCGTCAAGTTGTGCGTTCCTTTGATCTCGAAGAGGCGGTAGAAGATGCTATTGCCGAAGGGGGATTGAGTGAACGAACCGTTAATTGTCTAAAACACCATGCGTTATGACACCCTCATCGTCGGCGCCGGGATTGCCGGTGTCTGCACGGCATACTGGCTCAAAGAGGCGGGGCAGAAGGTACTGCTCATTGACAAAAAGGGGCTTCTTGGCGGCGCCAGCGGGGCGGCGGGGGCGTTTCTTTCGCCCCGTCTCGGGCGCGGCGGGCCGCTTCAGCGAATTACAAACGAAGCCTACCGTTTCGCCCTGGACTTTTACGCTCAAAAAACGCCCGACGCCTTTTTTCAAAAAGGGTTGGTGCGTCTGCCCAAAAACGAAGAGGACGCCAAGAAGTTTGCCGACTATGAGCCTTTTATTGACCTGCCTTATCAGAGGGCTTTGGCCGACGACTTTGCCCATATAATCCCCGATGTCTTCGCCCACGGGGGCTTTTTCTTTCCCCATGCCGCCTTTGTCGATCCTTCGCGCGTTGCCCAAAGACTTCTTGAAGGCATAAGGAGCGCCTTTAACACGACGGCCCGTCCCGAATATCGCGGCGGTATGTGGCATATCGGCAAGTTTTACGCGCCCAACCTGGTGCTGGCCACGGGGGCCGATCAGCTTCCGATCGCTTTGCCGTGGCTGAGTATCGGCGGGGTGTGGGGCGAGCGGGTGGATGTGCGAAGCCGGGCCGACATCCCCGTGACACTGCACCAAAAACTCTCCGTTTCGGCCAATGTGGAAGGGCTGGTGCGCATCGGCGCCACCCATGTGCGAAGCGACCCGCGCAGTGAGATCGAGCGGGTCAATCAGCTTATCGTCGACGCCGTCGGGTTGGTACCGGCGCTTTGTGACCAGCAGATAGTGCGCATCTACGCCGGTCACCGCGCGTCGGTGGCCGATCATATCCCGGTGGTGGGGCAGGCGGGGGATATAGGCGCGTTTGATCCCCGCCGCAAGCCGCCAAGAAGCCTCAAGCCAGAAGACCCCGCCATCGCCAAGATTCCGGGGCTCTATCTCATCAACGGGTTCGGGGGGCGCGGGTTTGTTTTCGGGCCGCTGATGGGCAAGATACTTGCCAATCTCATAACACGACAGATCCGCCCCGAAGCGGCGTTGAGTGCGGATCGGTTTTTATTGCGCCACGCGCGCCGCCGTTAGGCGCTTTAGCGAAAAATCCGCAGAGTCTGCGCCCCTTCGGGCGGGGTGACACCCGGCGGATAGTTCAGGCGCTTCGGGCCGCGAAAATCCTTGATATACAAAATATTGATCCCCTCCTCACCGGTCTCCTTGACATCAATATCAAACCGCAGGGCCGGCGAGAGGGTATATTGCAAAATCACGCTGGAGATGGAGTCGTTGCGGTAGAGAATCTTGAGGTTTTTGGCTACCCGTGTGCCCACTTCAATGCCCAATCCCCCGTTTTTGTTATCAATAATATTCAGCGTATCCAGATTGATCCCCAGTGTCGAGCCCAACGCCTTTTTGATCCCCAGCCCAAGAAGCATGGTGCCCATCGTGCTGTTGCTGTTCTTTTTAAAGGCGTCGTCGGCGGGGGAGCCGAAGAGGATGTAGCTCATGATATCGTTTTGGCTCATGGGCGGTTCGGATGAGAAGAGAATGACCGGGTCGTGCAGGGTGTGGCTGACATAGACATAAAACTTCATGGCCTCATAAGGGTAGAAGAGGTGAATGTCCAAATAGGGGTTAATGGGCCAGCCGCCGCCGAAATAGAGGTGTGAGGGGCGCAGGGTAAAGGCTTTGTCTTCGGCTTTTATCGTACCCTTGGGCAGGGTGAGCATACCCAGAATCTCCAGCGGTTTGCCGGACTCTTTCCAGAGTGTCAGGTCGGGGGTGAAGGCTATGTCGGCTTGCAGGGTGGGCTGGCGCAAAAGGTAGCGTAGCGGTTTTTGGGCGGTAATATGGATATTGTAAAGCGAAGGGGTGTGGCTGGGCTCTTTGATCTGCTGAATGATGACAATATCGCTATCAGTCGCTACATTGGAGCGGGGCGGCAGGTAGGTAACGGTGCCGTCCAGCAGGTTGAGGGTGCCCTCAATGTCAACTTTTTTTGCCGTTTTAAGAAGATGGATGTTT
>JAMOMS010000116.1 GCA_027067015.1 Campylobacterales bacterium
CCATGATGGTGGCGGTATAGAGCGTGACGGGAATCGCCAGGACAAAGGCGGCCCACATCAGCTTGTTGTACTGCTCGTCGCTAAGCTTTTGCATGATGCGCCCGGCCGCCATCAGGAAGATGATGCCGGTAAAGAGTGTGGCCAGCCACGCCCCTACCGTAATGGCGGAGGTAAAGTGCGGGTAGACAAAAATATGCCACATCCGCAGAGGCTGGTGCAGGTCCAGCAGGGTAAAGAGCAAAAAGATATTTAAAAATATGAATGAAACCACGGGCATGACAGTTTTAATCGTGCTCACCCTGTCACCATACTTTTTAAGCAGATAGACCCCTACCAGCACCACCCCGGTACCGATGCTTTTGGCCCACATATTCAAAGTAATCATCCAGCCCCAGACAATGCCCGGAAGCGCCACGTCGAGGGTGACGACCGCGTTGGTGGCGGCGGTTGCGTGTTCGACCATCTTAGTGCCCTCCTATATGCTTGAGATGCGTGATGTTGTTAAAGAGGTTGTACCCCTCCTCGCGCCGGCTGGCCAGCGGGTTCAGGTTCACTTCGCCGCCGGCGACGTAGAAGTGTTTGGGATGGGTGTTCTTTTCGGGCTTGCGTACCTTGACATTGCCCTGATTCTGCATGATGTACTCACTGATATGACTGGTCGGGTCATCCAGGTCGCCAAAGACGTTGGCGCCGACCGGGCAGGCCACCACGCAGGCGGGCATCATGCCGCCGGCGACACGGTGGGCGCAGTAGGTACACTTGTCGGCGGTGTTGGTCTCGGGATCAATATAGATGGCGCCGTAGGGGCAGGCCATCACACACCCCGCGCACCCGATACACCGCTCCCTGTCTACGTTGACAATACCGTTTTCAAGGTAATGCAGGGCCGACACGGGGCAGATGCGCTCACAGGGGGCGTTTTCGCAGTGGTTACAGCGTAGCGGCGTAAAAGTGCGCTTCGTTTCGGGAAATGTGCCCACATCCACATACTTCACCCGCAGACGCCACATACCCACAGGCACCTCGTTTTCCACTTTACACGAAACCTCGCACCCTTTACACCCCATGCAAAGGGAGAGGTCTACCAAAAAGCCGAGCTTCATAAACTCCTCCTTGACTGGTCGGGTTTTGCCTCTCTTATCATTCTCATAAGTTGCGCAAAATCCCGTAAAATGCCTGTTTGGCTACACTTTCAGTCTATGGGGAGTTCTTTTAACGAAAACTGAAAAGAGGGGTTTTTCAAGAAAAAAAAGTAATAAAACAAAAAATATTGGAGTATTATCTTTTTTTATTCAATCGTCTTGGAGGCGATATTCAGTTATTCTGATTGAAAAATAGAAGTAACATCGAAGCAAATGATGGTGCCCTTGCCAAGCTCGGAGGCGATATGCAATGACGTGCCGTGCAGTTTGAGAATGTAGCTGACAATCGCCAACCCAAGCCCCATGGAGTTGTCCCAACTGTTCTTCTCCACGCGGTAGAATTTGCGGGTAATCGCCTCAATCTCCTCTTCGGGAATCCCCCGCCCTTTGTCGGATACGCAAAAACGGCCCGCGCTCAGCGCAACCTCCACGGCGCTTTCGGAGTATTTGAGGGCGTTGTCCAGCAGGTTGAGTGTTGCCATGGTCATCATGGTTCTATCGGCGTAGACCGGCACACTCTCAAGACGGCATACAATTTTTCGGCCGGGGTATTTGCTTCGCAGGGTCTCAACCGCCTCCGACACCACCTCTTTTAGGTCAAACCGGCTCTTTTGGGGCGTGATCTCACTGCTCTCAAGGCGGGTGACGAAACTGAGACGATCTATCATGTCGCTCATCCTCCGGCCGCTTTGGTCGATGCGCTCCAAAAAGCGCTGACGAATGGAGAGGGGGAGATTGGGATCGTCCAGCAGGGTTTCGGTATAGCCCAAAATGGCGGCGAGAGGGTTTTTGAACTCATGGCTCATGGCCGAGATAATATCGCTTCTTTGTTTGCCTATCAAGCGCAGTTTGGCGGCGTGCTTGCGCCGTTTTCTTTCGGTCTTTTCCAGCCGTTTGGTCAATTTGATGAGCAATTTTCCAATCGTTCTAAACTCCGCGCTGAAACCGGGGGCGAACCTCACCCCGTACTGGCGGTCGGCCAGCAGGTGGAGGTAATCGGTAATCTTTTTTAACTCATCATCGATGCGCCGCCGCACCAGCCAACTGATGGCAAACCCCGCGACCAACGCCACGGCAAACACCAGCGCCATGCGCAACCAAAGGGTTGTAAAGTCGCTCATGACCGTATCCAACGAGACCGAAAGGCGCAAAACCGCCGGTTTTCCGCGGTAGTCAATCACTTTGGCGGCGTAAATGCGGTCGTTTTTGACCGTATGCGAATAGCGCACCGCCATCCCAAACCCCTCGCGCAGGGCCTGCTTCACCTCGGGACGGTCAGCGTGGTTTTCCATGGTACGGGGGTCGGCCTCGTTATCGAAAATCGGCGTACCGTCTTTGGCAATGAGCGTCACCCGCAGGGGCCTGGCCATGATCTCGCTCATCTGACGCGCCGCCGTCTCCAGCGGCACCCCCTCATTGAGCTTGGAGCGCACATAGGCGATTTCGCTTTTAAGCTGGTTGGTATATTGGGCCACCTCGATCTGGCGGATGGAGAGGTAGATCACCAGCGACGCCACCGCCAACACGCCGCCCAGCAGGAGAATGAAGTTAATAAAAAAGATCTGGGAGAGTTTGAAGTAGCGTTTCAGCACACCTGGTACCCCACGCCCCGTACCGACTTGATGTAGTGTTTGCTCTTGTCGGGGTCGATTTTTTCTTTCAGGCGGTTCACCGCCACATTGACCGTCTTGACCTGGTAATCCCCCGCATCACCCCATACCCGTGCCAACAACTGCT
>JAMOMS010000117.1 GCA_027067015.1 Campylobacterales bacterium
GCAAAAAGGCCCAAACGATTCTGGATATTTCCCGCTACCTGCTTGAGCACTGCGACGGCCGCGTTCCCGACACCGAAGCCCAACTGCTCAAGCTCAAAGGCATCGGCCCCAAAGCCGCCGCCATCATCCTGGAGCGGGCCTTCGGGCAGGCGGTGGTGGCGGTGGATACCCACGTTCACCGCATTCTTAATCTATGGAACTATCTGCAAACCCCAACCCCTGAAGTGAGTTACGAGGTGCTTAAAACCCGGCTGACAGATGTAGAGAAAGCTGGGCTTAACCGGCTTTTGGTGGCTTTTGGCCAAAGTGTCTGCCACCCCCGCGCGCCCCGGTGCGAGATTTGTCCCGTATCCCACTTATGTCATAATTCGCAAAACAAAACAGAAGGAAACGTATCATGACGGGAGGATTTTTCGCCATACTTGATGACATTGCCGCCCTGCTGGACGATACGGCGGTGATGAGCAAAATAGCCGTCAAGAAAGTGGGCGGTGTTTTGGGTGACGACCTGGCGGTCGGGGCCGAGAGGGCGGCGGGGTTTGCCGCCAAACGGGAACTGCCAGTTATCTGGGCCATCACCAAGGGATCGGTGATCAACAAATTCATCATTCTGCCCTTCGCCTTTTTACTCAGCGCCTTCGCGCCGTGGGCCATTGTGCCCATTTTGATGCTGGGCGCGGCCTACTTGAGTTTTGAGGGAGCCGAAAAAGCTTACGAATACCTCTTTCCCCATGCCCACCATGAGGAGGGCGGCAAAAATCTCGACGAGAAAGCCAAGATCAAATCGGCCATCCGCACCGACTTTATCCTCTCTATCGAGATCGTCGTCATCGGCCTGGGCACGGTGGCGGGCAAACCCCTGCTTGAGCAGATTGTCGTCACCACCCTGGTTGCCCTGGCCGCCACGGCGGGGGTATACGGCGTAGTGGCCCTGATGGTACGGATGGATGATATGGGCTACTGGCTCATGGAAAAGTCCGACAGCCTCGGCGCGCTCAAAACCCCGGCGCATCTTCTGGGGCGAGGATTGGTGGCCGCCATGCCCCGTCTTATCAAGGCCCTGGGGTACATCGGCACCGTTGCCATGCTGTTGGTGGGCGGCGGGATCTTTTTACACCACACCCCCTGGTTGCACCATCTGCTTCACGGCTTGCCCTCCCTGCTGGCAGAGTTGGCGGTGGGCATCACAGCGGGTGCGCTGTTACTGGGCACAGCCAAGGCTTTTGAGCATCTGAAATTTAAAAAAGATTAAAAAGCGGCACAAAACGCAAAACCCGTCCCTTTTTTTTCAAAATTGCTCTACAATAACGGTATCAAAACAGAAAGGCACCCATGTCCGTAGGTAAAATGCTGGGACTCTTTTTTCTGGTACTGATTGTGGGGATGCAGTTAATTCCCGTCGAGATGACAAACCCCCAAAGCGATCCCAAGTTGGAGATCAAAGCGCCGGCGGATGTCCAGGCGATCTTCGTGCGCAGTTGCTACGACTGCCACTCCAACCATACCAACTGGCCCTGGTACAGCCATGTCGCGCCTGTTAAGTGGTTTGTGGCCAGGGACGTAAAGGTGGGACGCCAGTGGCTCAACTTCAGCGAGTGGGAGACGTACGACACAGCCAAAAAAGAGAAGCTCAAGGCGATGATCTTCAAGGCCGTCGGCCTGGCCATGCCCCTGGGGCTCTACGTCAAAGCCCACCCCGAATCAGCCCTGAGCGCCGAAGACAAGCAAAAGATCCGCGAGTGGACCGGCATTAACCCGGAAGATATTATGAACAACCCCAAAAAGTACCTTTACTGATGATCAAAGTCGTTCTCTACACCCACATCCTGGCCGCGACGGCGTGGATCGGCGGTTCGGTTCTGCTCTTTGCCCTGGGCATTCTTCTGCGCGACAAAGCGGCCCAAAAGGCGGTCTACGCCCACCTGGGCCCCATCTACGGCTATTTTGAGACCTTCTGGCTTATCGTACTGTGGGCCACGGGCCTGACCATGTTTTTTCATTACGACTTTCCCAACATCTTCACCCACGCCCCCGATTCACTCCTGGCGCAATTGATGGGGACCAAACTCATCATTGTCGGGGCCCTGACCGTTTTGACGATTATTCATATGTATATCGCTTTTAAAACCCACGGCATCGAGCGCACGACACTCCAAAACATCATCTCCCGCGGCAGTTCCATGGCCATCTTTATTCTTAACCTCGTCATCATCTGGTACGCCATCGGCATCCGAGACAACCTATAAATCCAGGCTGTGGGCCGCAAAAGCCCACCGGCCAAAATCACCCAAAATCGCCGCACCTACCTCCCGCAAAATGCAATCCCTTACCCCCATAAGAGAAGGGGGTAGGGGATGCCTACCCGCTCGGCAAAGTCTTAAAATCTAATTGTCGCGGACACAACGCACATACCACGTAACGGTCTTACCGCCCCTTTAATGGGGGGGTCAGTAATGGGGGGTCAGGGGTTGAATTTTGCGTTTTGATTGCAGAATCGACACCAAATCAGCTTCGCGGCAACGGAAAGTCATTGCCGTCATCGATGAGGACAATGTGCCTCATTTCCGCACTCAAACCTAAAAACCAACCACCCGATCCTACCAGCCGTACCCCATCACAAACTCCAGTTTCCGACGCAACTCCTTCTCCTCCTCGGGGAGCAGAAAGGTCAAAGCCTCTTCATCGACAAAACGGCTTAAATCCACCGAACAGATCCAGGGGATGATCAGTTCGCTATTTTTTTGCAGTCGATCACGCGCCGGGATACCAACACGAAACCGCCCGCCCCTCAGATCGGTAGTACAGGGTATGACAATTACGCTTGGAAACGGTGCGGCATCGAGATTGGCGTTGATCAGATCACTCTGCCAGACCAGG
>JAMOMS010000118.1 GCA_027067015.1 Campylobacterales bacterium
GGTCGGCTATTCAGGCGGCCAACGAGGGCAAGCACTACCGCAAAATCCTTGTCGAAGGCTACAAGGGCGACTTCAAGTCGGCTACGCCGGAGCTTAACAATGCCATTGAGGCGATCGCCGAATCGTTTAAAACCGTCATGCGCGGCGAACTGACCGCAGAGTTTGACCGCCGCACCGGCGGCATCGGCGCGGGGCTGAATCTTATTCAGCACGACATTATGAAAAACTCCGCCATTTTGGAGCGGATCGCCGAAAACACCCAAAAGACCGCCACGGAAGCGGGTGAAAGCCAGGTGACGGTACAAAAGATCGTCCAGAGCCTGGATGAGCTGATCCAACTCATCTCCCACTCCAACGAAGCCATCATCTCACTCAATGAGCGCACCGGCGAAATCACCACCATTGTCAACCTCATCAAGGATATCGCCGACCAGACCAACCTGCTGGCGCTCAACGCCGCCATCGAGGCCGCCCGCGCCGGCGAGCACGGCCGGGGATTCGCCGTCGTGGCCGACGAGGTGCGCAAACTGGCCGAGCGCACCCAGAAAGCGACCCAGGAGATCGCCATTACCATTCAGACCCTCCAACAAGAGTCCAACGACATCCAGGCCAACTCGGAGCAGATTACCACCATCGCCACCAGCTCCCAGGAGGATGTCCACGCCTTCGAGCAGACCCTGGTCAACTTCGCCCAAAACGCCGACCTATCGGCCAAAGAGGCCAAATATATTCACGCCTCGCTCTTTAGCACACTGGTCAAAATTGACCACATCATCTTCAAATCGCGCGCCTACACCACGGTACTGAACGAAAAAGCCGAGATGGTCAGCGAGTTCACCGACCACCACCATTGCCGTATGGGCAAATGGTACTACGAAGGGGCGGGCAAGCGGCTCTTTGCCCACACCCGCGCCTACAAAGAGATGGAAGCGCCCCACGCGCTTGTGCACAAAATGGTCCTCTCCACCATCCCCTGCGCCGAAAAAGGCAACTGCCTCACGCCGGAAAACCGGGATCGTATCATCGAAAACTTCGACCGCATGGAAGAGGCAAGCCACAAACTCTTCAACCTGATTAACCAGATGATCAAAGAGGCCAACATCGATATTGCCGACGATATCGAAGCGCTCCCGTCCGAACCGATCGGCGCTTAACGCAAAAGAGGCTCAGGCCTCCTCTTTGCGGGCCGTAAAAGCGGCGAAATTACCCCACTGGGCCACGGTATCGACCGAAGTGAAACCGGCCGATTTGAGCATCTTTTTATTCTCCTCTATCGTATAGGGCACCAACACATTCTCCAGCGCCTCCCTTTTTCTGGCAATCTCGGTCTCGCTGTAGCCCCTGCTCTTTTTATAGTCATAATAGATATCAATAATCTGCTTATTGAGCCACTTATCCTCCATCAAAACCTTCTCGCTCATCAAAAAGAGCCCGCCCGGTTTGAGCGCCCTGTAGATCTTCTCAACCGCCTCGCCCCGTTGAAGGGGTCGGACAAACTGAAGGGTGTAACCGGCGTAAATGACGTCACATTCGGGGAAGGGCCACGCCAGCATATCCGCTTCGACAAAACAAACATCCGCCCCGTGCGCCTGGGCCTTCTTTTGGGCCAACGCCACCATGGCCGGCGCGTTGTCAATGCCCACAAGCCGGGCCGAGAAGGGAAGGCTTTGCGCCAGCTCAATCAAAAAGTTTCCCGTCGAAGAGCCAAGATCAAGCACCGTGCCCCCCTCACGTAACGCCCTTTTCGCCAGGGCCAAAAAAAGCGCCGTCGTCTCCTTGTAAAGAGGCACGGAGCGTTCGATCATATCGTCAAATACCGCCGCCACCCGGTCATCGAAGGCAAACTGCTTCTGAATCGGCTTTTGGAAAATCTCATCCTTGGCGGGCATGGGCCATATCCTCTTCAATCTGTCGTTTCAGCGCCGCCAGCGTCTCAAACCGGCGGTTCTCTCTTAGCCGGGCCAGCCACCGCACGCCGACTGGCCCGCGCACCCGATCTATTCGTCTGTCAATCAGGTGGGTCTCCACGGCAAAGCGTCCGTCGGTGCTTACCCTGTGGCCCACAAAAGTCACGGAGGGCCAAAAGCGCCCCTCTACGGCCGTCCGGGTCTTGTAAACCCCCGCCAAAGGGAGCAAAAAGCGCCCCGTTCGCAGGTTCAGCGTGGGCACCAGGGCCTTGGCGCCCAGCCCCTGGCCGCGCACAACCTCGCCCCACACTTCGTAGGCCCGGCCGAGCATCACCCCGGCGCGCGCCACATCGCCCCGGGCGATCTCTTCGCGAATCACGCGCGAATGGATCCCCTCATCCGCCTCTTTGACCTCGGCCACCACCGTCACCTCCCCCTCAAAGAGACTTCGCAGTGTCCGGGTATCGCCACAGCGCCCGGCACCGAAATGAAAATCCTCCCCCACCACGATACGCTCAAGATTCGGAAAATCGGCACGCAACCGCTTGACAAAAGCCTCGGGCGAGAGGTCTTTGAGACGCCAAAAATCGTAAAAAAAGAGCGGCAGATTGACATGACGGGCCCGCCACGCCCCCGGTGTGAGCGTGGCCCTGTAGTGCTCGATCACCGCCACGCCGCCGTCGCGGCCCA
>JAMOMS010000119.1 GCA_027067015.1 Campylobacterales bacterium
CAGCCTCTCAAACAGCGCCATATGCCCCCGGTGGATGCCGTCAAAATTCCCGACGGCCAACGCCGTAATCCTAACCGCACCGGTAGACATAAAACCACTCCCTGTTCCCCTCTTTGCCCGGCAAAACCGAGGGGGCCCGCACCATCAGGCGCCACCCCAAAGCCGACGCCTCCGCCTCAAAGGCGCGCATGGCCGCCGTGACAGCCTCTTCCTCAACCACCACGCCCCTGCTGTTGCGCCTGGCCTCCGGCCCCGCCTCAAACTGCGGCTTGAAAAGCAAAATCGCCACCCCGTCACAGAGCCGATCAAGGGCCGGAAGAATCTTGCGCAAAGAGATAAACGACACGTCACAGGTGACCACCTCAAAAGGGGTTTCACTCTCAAAAGCGCGTATGTCGGTATTTTCCAGGCTGATCACCCGCCCGTCCAATTTCAAGGATGGGTGCAGTTGCCCCCGCCCCACATCCAGGGCCGTCACCGAAAGCGCCCCTTTTTCCAAAAGCACCTGGGTAAAGCCGCCGGTACTGGCCCCCACGTCCAGGCACCGCTTCCCCGCTATCGCCACGGGGTAGCTCTTTAAAAGCCCCTCCAGCTTTTTGGCGGCGCGCCCCACGTAACGGTCGGCCTCCGCCAGTGTCACCGGGGTATGGGGCTCTACCTCAAAGGCGCTCTTGCGCACCACCCGGCCTTCTACCAGCACCTTCCCCTCTTTAATGAGCGCCTGGGCCCGGGTACGGCTCTGCGCCAACCCCTCCGCCACCAGCCGCCGATCAAGCCTCACCGGCCATCTCCCGCATCTGCGCCTCGCTTAACGTCTTGACGCCAAGCTGTACGGCCTTGTCATATTTGCTTCCGGCATCCTCGCCGTAAATAAGATAGTCGGTCTTTTTGCTCACACTGCCGGTCACTTTGGCCCCCAACCGCTCCAAAAAGGCCTTGATCTCTCCCCTGGGTTTGGACATGGTGCCGGTGAGCACCACCGTTTTACCCGTAAAGGCGGATGCCTCGCGCTCCTCCTTGGCCGGGGCGACGGGGCGGATCGTCGCGATCAGGCGCGCGATCTTCTCTTTATTGACCCGCACAAACTCCAGCACGCTTTCGGCCATCTCCTCGCCAAACCCCTCAATGGCCAGTAACGCCGTTTTATCCGCGTTGAGAAAATCGAGTCCAAAGGTTTCGCAGATCTTCTTGCTGGCCACCTCGCCGATGTGCTCGATCCCCAGGGCGTTGACAAAGCGCCAGCACTCGGCCCCTTTGCTCTTTTGAATGGCGTCAAGCAGGTTTTGGGCTCTCTTCTGTTTAAACCCCTCCAGTCTCAGCAGATCCTCCATCTTTAGGCGGTAGATATCCTCCACCTCCCGCACCAGCCCCGCCTCATAGAGCTGTTCGACAATCTTCTCCCCCAACCCCTCGATGTTCATGCAAGATTTAGAGGCGAAGTAGATGATGGCGTTGACCGCGCGGGCCGGGCAGTCGATATTCTGGCACTTGATCAGTTTGCCCTCATCCAGCACCTCACTGCCGCAGACCGGGCAGTGATCGGGCCGCCTGACGGGCACCTCATCGCCGTCGCGGTATTCAGGTAGAACCCTGATAATCTTGGGAATCACGTCCCCGCTTCGTATCAGCGTCACCCGGTCGCCGATGTGCAGGTCCATCTTCTCGATCAGATCGTAGTTGTTCAGCGTCGCCCGCTCCACCACGACCCCCTCAATCGCCACCGGCTCCAGCACCGCCACGGGCGTGATGACACCGGTGCGCCCCACCTGGGGCACGACGGCTTTGACGGTTGTCTCTTTCTCCACCGCCGGAAACTTGTAGGCCACCATCCAACGCGGCGACTTGACGGTATAGCCCAGCGCCTCCTGCACGGCGATGCGGTCAATCTTAACCACGGTGCCGTCAAGCATCACGTCAAGGCGCTTTCTCAACGCCCCGATCTGTTCATACACCGCTTCAACCTCCCGCACGCTGTGGCACACCTCCCGCACGGGCGGACGGCGGAACCCCAGGTCGTAGACATAGGCCATCTGTTCGCTCAGGTAGTCAAACGCCAAATCGTTCACCCCTACCCCCCAGGGCTGGAAAATAAGCCCCCGTGAGGCGGTGACGGCGGGATCAAGCTGGCGCAGGCTACCGGCGGCGGCGTTGCGGGGGTTGGCGAAGGGGGCCTCTCCCCTCTCCAGCCGCTCGGCGTTGAGGCGCTCGAAATCGCCAAAGCGCAGTAGCACCTCCCCGCGAATCTCCATCAGCCCCTTGTGCCCAATCTCCAGCGGAATGGAGGCGACGGTTCGGGCGTTGGCCGTCACATCCTCGCCCTCTACGCCGTCGCCCCGGGTAATGGCCCTCACAAGCCGCCCGTTCTCATAAACAAGATTCAGGCTGGCCCCGTCAAACTTGGGTTCTACGTAAAAGCGCTCATCCGCAAACCCCTTGAGGTTGCGGGCCGCCCACGCCTCAAACTCCTTTTGGTCAAAAACATCCTCCATGCTCCACATGGGGCTTAGGTGCCTGGCCTTTTTAAACCCCTCTTTCAGCGGCGCGCCGACCCTTTGGGTGGGTGAGGTAGGGTCTATCGCGTCCGGATGGGCCTTCTCATAGTCGGCCACCTCCCGATAAAGCGCGTCGTAGGTCTCGTCGGTCACGACGGGGTTGTCGTCGATATAGTAGGCCTTCGCCCACGCTTTCAGGCGCGCCACCGCCTCTTGATAAGCCCCGGGCGAGTCGATCATATCCGCTCTCCCCTATCCGCCGGCGGCAGAGGGTCGGGAGGTGGGGTTTCGCCCTCTTTTTTGAGCCGCTCCATCATGCGGCGCATCTGCTTTTCCGCCTCTTTGAGTCCCTCTTCCAGGGTCTGATCCAGCGGACCGTCCTCTTTGAAAAACTCCTCCATCCAGCTATTGAAGGCTTTGAGCTCTTGTTGAAAACTTTGCTCAAAACGTTTCAGACCGCACCGAAGGGCACTTTGACTCACCGCCTTCTCAAAGCGGGGCATCGTGGCGCGCCCGTCAACGCGCCACTTGCCGTCAATACGCAAAAGCTCCGTCTCAAACCCGCTCTCACACGGCAAAGCCGACCCCTTTTGATTCAGCACCATCTCATAAAAAAGTCGCGTTTTTACCTCCGCCACGGGGCCGGTGACATTGACATCCTGAATCTCAACCCGTATCTTTTTAAGCGCCAAAGGAAGCTCCGCCCTAGTTTCCCCCCGCACGCTCAGGGCGCGGGTAAGGTTTTCGTCCCCCTTGGCGTAGGCTTCCCAAAATCTCGCCGTCACGGCGCCGGGCGCCACGTTGTCGCCGCCGTAAAGCGCCAGGGCACACCCCAGCGCGATCCACCACTTTTTCATTCTACCCCTCCTTGTTCTATGGCGCTTTGAAGCGTCAGGGCCTGCCTGTGTTCGGCCACGTCGTGACAACGCACGATAGACGCCCCCCGCCGCACCGCTTCCAGATGAATGGCCAGCGTGCCGGGCAGGCGCGCCGTCACCGGGGCGGGCGAGAGGGCGTCAATCATCGACTTGCGGCTGGCGCCGATGAGCAGTTCACACCCAAAGTGCAGAAAGTGGGCGTGATGCTTTAAAAGCGCCAGGTTATCCGCCAGCCGCTTCCCAAAGCCGATCCCCACATCCAGCACCAACGCCTCTTTGGCAAGCCCCAGCGCCTCGGCCCGCTCAATGCGCTCGGCAAAAAACGCGTCCACCTCCGCCACCACATCGTCATAGTCGGGGTTTTCCTGCATCGTTTTGGGGGTACCCCGCATATGCATGATCACCAACCTGGCGCCGTAACGCCCGGCCAGCTCCCCCACCGCCTCATTGGAGAGCCCCGTAATGTCGTTGACCATTTTAAAACCGCTCTCAAGGGCTCGCGCGATGACGGCGGGGGCGTAGGAGTCTATACTAAAGAGCGCCCGCTCATAAAGCCGCTCCCGCCTGATCGCCTCCAGAATCGGCGCCACCCTCGCCAACTCCTCGGCCTCGGGCACCGGGTCGCTTCCGGGACGGGAGGAGACGCCGCCGATGTCGATGATATCGGCCCCCTCCTCGATCATCCGCTCCAGCGCCGCCACCGCTGACCCCTCTTTGAAGCGACTGGCCGGGTAGAAGCTGTCGTCGTTGGCGTTGATGACACCCATAACCTGAACGGGACGCGAAGCGGTATGGGCCAGGGCTTCTTCCACCGCATGGCCCACCTTGGCCAACCCGAAGGGTTGGGCCTTCTCTTTTCTGGCCAGGCGACGCAACTGCCGGGGTGTACCCATCAACACGGCGTCCACCTTTTCCTTTTGGCAGGTCACCGTCCCTCTTGGCACCGCCAGCTCCGCGCCCACACTCAAGGCATCCTGTTTAAGGATATTGGCCGCCGCCACCGGCAAAGCTTTCAGCGCGAAAAAGAGCAGGTCGCTCTTTTGGGCCATAATCGCCGCCCCTTTCTTCTCGCAACCGAGGGTTTGCCACGCTTTGGCCGGGTCGCGGGGTCTGTCTATGCGGTAGATTCTCATTGGCGCCTCTTTAACAGTTTCATCCCGATCCACGTCAGCACAAACGAGGGGGGTGAGCCCATATCCAGCAGTCTGATCCCCTTTTGAAAGCTCTCCAGCAAGGCCCCGTCCACCCGGAAACGGCCGCTTTCAAGCGCCTCTTTGCCCCACGCCTCCAGCGCCGTTTTGGCCGTCGCGGCATCGGCGCGGCGGTAGGTTTGCAGTAACGCGAAAAGTCGCTGGGAGTCAAGATCCAGCAAAACCGCCTCATCATCCCTCTTTTGTTGCACACTCCTCTCCACAATAGGCAATCGGGAGCGAACGGTAGGCAAAAGGGAGGCTTTGGAGGGGGTCAGCAGAACAAAGTGGGTGCGCGCCGGGGGCTCTTCCAAAATTTTTAAAAGCTTGTTCTGGGCAATGGGGGTAAAGCGTTCGGCGCTTAAAACCAGCGCCTTCTCGCCCGTGTCGGTCAGGTAGGCCCGGCGGATCGCCTCCTCGGCGTGGGCGACCAGAAACTCCTCGGCCCCGATATGGACCAACCGGGTATCGGGCCACGCTTGCGCCAGCGCCTCGATCGTCTCGTCGAAACGGTCGGTCAGGATAATCTGGGAGCGGGGCGGGAGCATCCTACACACCCGGATCGACCTCCGCGAAAAGGGCGGCGCTGACGGTCTTGTCAAAGAGCCTGAAGAGTTGCAACAGCTTGATATCGATCTGCTCATCCAAAGAGCGCAGGGTAAAGCTGTTGGCCATCTCCTCATCCATCACCCACAAAAGTGACTCCTCGTTACGCAGGGCGATACGGGCCCTGGGGTGGTCGGCCTTGCCGATATACCAGAAGAAAAAACCCTGGGGGTAAGAGAGGCTGAGAAGATCGAAAAAAAGATCGATATCCTGGTCGTTGCGTATGGCGTCTACCGCCGGATAGAGGGCGCTACAGGCGTAAAAAGGCAGAAGAGGACGCTGTTGGCCCGGGCGGTTGACGCGGCTGATGACATAGCGCTCAAACCAGCGGTTGTTCTCATCACTCAAAAGCAAAAGGGTCTGTCCCGCCAATATCTTGGAGACGGCGTTGCCGGCAATGGGCGCCCAGTCGTAGCGGCGCTCCTCCATCCAGCTCATAGCCGCATCCTCGGCCCGTATCGCCTCCAGCGTCCAGCTCAGCAGATCCTTCACGCCCGCGTCCTACCCCTATTTGTCCAACTCGTAGGCATCATGAAGCGCCCGCACCGCCAACTCGGCGTACTTTTCGTCGATGATCATGGAGATCTTGATCTCGCTGGTGCTGATCATCTCGATGTTGATATTCTCTTTGGCCATCGTGGTGAAGGCTTTGGCCGCCACGCCGCTGTGGCTCTTCATGCCCACGCCCACAATGGAGACCTTGGCGATATTCTCTTTGTAGTCGATGGCGCCGATACTCTGCGCGAAGCGCGCCATGGCGGAGCGGGCCCGTACCACCTCGGTCTGGGGAATGGTAAAGTCGATCTCGGTCTTGCCGTCGGCGCCGATGGTCTGCACGATCATGTCCACGTTAATCGCCTCATCCGCCAGGGCGTTGAAGATCTCGCTGGCGATACCGGGGCGGTCTTCCACGTCTTTAAGGCTGACACGGGCCTGGTTTCTATCGAGCGCGATGCCGCTTACCAGAGGTTTTTCCATGATGTTCTCTTCCTTTGTGATCAAAGTTCCGGGGTTGTCGTTGAAACTGCTTCGGGTCACCAGGTTGACCCCCATCTTCTTGGCCAGCTCCACGGAGCGGTTTTGCAACACCTTGGCGCCCAAAGAGGCCAACTCCAGCATCTCGTCGTAGCTGATGCGCTCCATCTTTCTGGCTTTGGGCTCAATGCGCGGATCGGTGGTGTAGACGCCGTCCACGTCGGTATAGATCTCGCACAGATCGGCCCCCATCGCCCCGGCGATGGCCACGGCGGTCAGGTCACTGCCGCCCCGCCCCAGGGTGGTGACGCGACCCTCCGGGTCGATCCCCTGAAACCCGGCCACCACGACAATCCGGCCCGCCTCCAGCGCCCCCCGCATCGGTTTGGGGTCAATCCGCTCAATCCGGGCGGCGGTATGGGTCTTGTCGGTCACAATCCCCGCCTGGCGGCCCGTCATGGCCACGGCGGGATAGCCCATCTCATTGAGCGCGATGCTAAGCAGGGCGCTGGTCACCCGCTCGCCGGAGCTAAGCAGTAAATCCATCGCCTCCCGGTCGGGGTTGGGGGAGAAGTGGTGGGCGTAGTCGATCAGCTTGTTGGTCTCGCCGCTCATGGCCGAGACCACCACGATCACGTCGTGCCCCTCGTCGCGGGTGCGGGCCACCCGTCGGGCCACGTTGCCGATGCGCTCCAGGTCCCCGACGCTGGTGCCGCCGAACTTTTGAACCACTAACACGCCGTCTCCTTTTTCACAGGTATCCTTTTTTCCTGAAATACTCCAGCACCTTCTTGTAGATAGGGCGCTTGAAGTAGGTAATGAAATCGAAAATCCTCTCGTAGGGCACGAAGGTGTACTGCACAAACTCCGGCTCTTCGGTATCCAGGTTGATCCGGGCCCCCTTTTTGAGCCGCACCAGAAAATATTTCTGCCGCTGGCCGTCAAAGGGGTACATCTTTTTGGCGATCATCTCGGGAAAGTCGTAGCTGACCCACTCGGGGTATTCGGCCACGATCTCCACCTCATCGGTGCCGATCTCCTCTTTCAGCTCCCGAAACAGCGCCTCTTTTGGGGTCTCTCCCTTGTCAATACCCCCCTGGGGAAACTGCCAGGCGTCTTTGACGTCACTGCGCGAAGCGATAAAAAACTCCACCTTTTCCGGGTACCTGGACGAGAGAATGATCGCGGCGACATTGGGCCGATAACGCTTTTTTCCGGTTTCGTTTCGATCATTCATAAAAATCTTTGTCCTCGGTTTTTCAGGCGCAAAACGCACGAAAATTTTTGATAAGATTGTATTCAATTCACCATTAAGGCCCACTGAGAAATGCTTCTGTATATGCATATCCCCTTTTGCGACAGCAAATGCCACTACTGCGCTTTTAACTCCTACACCGACCGTTTCGGACTGCGTGAGGCTTACATGGGGGCGTTGCACACCCAGCTTCGGCACGATCTGAATCGATTTGCCTCAAAAGGGGGGATTGAGACCCTTTTTATCGGCGGCGGCACCCCATCGACCGTCTCCGCCAAGCTCTACGCGCCCCTTTTTAAAACCCTCGCCCCCTACCTGGCCGACGACGCCGAAATCACCGCCGAGGCCAACCCCAAAAGCGCCACGTCGGCATGGCTGGAGGGGATGCGTGAACTGGGGGTCAACCGGCTCAGTCTCGGGGTGCAGAGCTTTTTTGACGACAAACTCGCCTTTCTTGGCCGATCCCACCGCGCCGACGACGCCGAATCGGCGATTTTACGGGCCGAGAAAGCGGGCTTTGGGCGCATCAACGCCGATCTGATTTACGCCACGGCGCTGGATACCCCCAAACGGTTAAAGCAGGAGATCGCCGCTTTATGCGCGCTTCCTGTCGAGCACGTCAGCGCCTATGAGCTGACGCTGGAGGCAAACACCCCCTTCGCCGACCGGCCCGAGGTGCGCAACGCCTCGGCCAAACAGGCCCGGCTGGTGGCCGAACAACTCGAATCGGCAGGATTTAAGCGCTACGAGGTCTCCAATTTCGGCATCCCATGCCGCCACAACCTGGGCTACTGGCGTCAACGTCCCTATCTGGGCGTAGGGGCCGGGGCCGTCGGGTTTGTCAACCAAAGCCGCTACTACCCTCACGCCGACCCCGCCACCTACATCGCCGACCCCCTGGCCCGACGCGTTGAGTCCCTAAGCGCCGACGACCTGCTGGAAGAGCACTTATTCTTGGGACTTCGCAGTAACGTCGGCATCGCCATTGAGCGACTCAACACGGCCATGCGCCGACGGTGCGAATTACTCAGCCAGGAGGGCAAGCTAAAAAAAGAGGGGGCGCGTTACCGCAATCCCGACCTTCTGCTGGCCGACGAGATCGCCCTCTTTATCCTTGGCTAATCACTTTTTTGATAGACTTTCCTCTCTTACGGCTTCGGCCTACGCCACGCAAAAAAAGGATAGCGATGTTTGGGATGGGACTTGGCGAAATCTTCTTTATCGCGGTGATCGCGGTGCTCTTTTTAGGGCCCGACAAACTGCCCGACGCGATGGTGCAGATTGCCAAATTTTTCCGCAGTCTCAAGCGCACCGTCAACGACGCCAAACTCTCCATTGAAGAGGAGATCAAGATCGGTGAGCTCAAAGAGGAGGCCCTGCGCTACAAAAAGCAGTTGGATGAGGCGACCCGTTCCATTGAACAGGGCATCACCGCCGACCTGAACGATCCTATTGATCCCGAAGAGGCGTCAACGCCCCACGAAGAGAGCGACACCGCCCCTACCGCCGTCGAACCCAAACGGGAGAAGATCACCTTCCCCAAAAAGCGGCGCGCCCACAACGTCTACGCCCCCAGAGAGGCCGACGGCGTGCCCGACCTACCCGACACCCCCGCCGACACGCACGTAAGCCACCCCTCCACAGCGGAGCAAAAGGAGAAGCATGTTTGAGGAATTGCGCCCGCATATCGCCGAATTAAGAAAGCGCCTGGCCTACTCCATGGCGGCGCTGGTGGTCTGCTTTTTTGTCGCTTTCTACTTTTACGAACCGATCCTTGACTGGATGACCCAGCCGCTCAAAGAGGTTTTGCCCAAACAGTCCATGATGATCGCCACCGGCGTGCCGGAGGTCTTCTTTACCGCCGTCAAAGTGGCGCTCTTTTCCGGTTTTCTCATGGCACTGCCCTTTATTCTCTACCAAATCTGGCTCTTCGTGGCCCCGGGGCTGTATGAGCATGAGAAAAAGTATGTCTGGCCCTTTGTCTTTTTCGCCTCGGGTATGTTCTTCCTGGGAGCGGCTTTCGCCTACTACGTGGTGGTGCCTTTCGGTTTTCAGTTTCTGGTCAACTTCGCCGAGCAGATCGTTACCGTCGCGCCAAAAATCAACGAGTACGTGGGCTTTTTCACCAAGATCATGGTGGGATTCGGCATCGCCTTTGAACTGCCCGTCATCACCTTCTTTTTGGCGCTTTTGGGACTGGTGGACGACCAGACGCTCAAAAGCTTTTTCAAATACGCCATTATCCTTATTTTCGTGCTGGCCGCGCTTTTGACGCCGCCGGACGTGGTGACCCAGCTTCTGATGGCCATTCCGCTCATTCTGCTCTACGGGCTCTCCATTCTCATCGCCAAAATGGTCAACCCCTACACCCCGCCCGAAGAGGATGACGAGCCGGCGGATGCGTAACCCAGACGACCTGCTCAAAACCGACAGTTACGACTACACCCTGCCGCCCGGGCTCATCGCCTCGGAGCCGGCCGAGCCCCGCGACAGCGCCCGGCTCATGGTCATCAACCGCGCCGACGGCGCCGTAACCCACACCCGTTTTCGCGAAATCCTGAACTTCCTTCCACCCGATTACGCCGTGCTCTATAACGACACCAAAGTGATCAAAGCGCGGCTTTTTGGCGCCAAAACCAGCGGCGGGCGGGTAGAACTGCTTATCAACCGTCCCCTTCCAAACAACCGTTTTGACGTGCTGATTCGGGGGCGGGTACGGCCCGATACCCGGCTTGTTTTCGGTGAAGGGCTGGAAGCGGTCGTGTTGGCCCTGCATGAAGACGGCCACCGGGTTGTACGCTTTGAAAATGACGGGAAAACCCTGGGCTTTGACGCCCTTTTGCCTTTTTTGGAGAGACTCGGACACGTCCCCCTGCCCCCCTATATCCGCAGAGAGGACCGCCCCGAAGACGCCCGGCGCTACCAACCCGTCTTCGCCCAAAACGCGGGGGCCGTCGCCGCCCCCACCGCCTCGCTCCACTTTACCCCCGAACTTTTCGCGCGTCTACGAAAGCGCCACGAGGTCCAACCCGTTACCCTGCACGTGGGCGCGGGCACCTTCAAACCCGTCGAGAGCGAGACCATCACCGACCACCCCATGCACCGTGAATATTACGAGATTCCCCACGCCGCCCAAAGACTGATTGAAAGTGACCGACCCCTGCTGGCCATAGGTACCACCGTCACCCGCAGTGTCGAATATTATGTTCGCACCCAAAAACCCATAGGAGAGTGCGACCTTTTTTTGCACCCGCTCAACCCGCCCCGCCGCGTCAACGCTTT
>JAMOMS010000120.1 GCA_027067015.1 Campylobacterales bacterium
CGACGGGACGTACCCGCGGCAGCGCGTGGAGGGGAAAGAGGCTCATGAGTGCGAGGGTGTCGAGGTGGCTGTTGTGGTTGGCCACCAGCAGGGCGGGGCCTTCGGCGGGCAGCCGCTCCATCCCCCTAACCCGGATGCCGCTGACAAAGAGCAGTAAGGGGCGGATGAGAAGGGCGAAAAAGAGCTGTTTGAGTCGCATCTCCGCCTCCTTAATAATAAAGGTAATAGATGTAGTGGAACATCAGCGGCGCCGTGTAGGTGAGGCTGTCAATGCGATCGAGCACGCCGCCGTGGCCCGGGATGGCCGTGCCGCTGTCTTTGATGCCCACGTCCCGCTTGATCATCGAGACCACCACGTCGCCGACAAACCCCGCCGTGCCGATCAACAGGCCGGCAAATACAGCCTCCATGGGCGAAAAGGGGGTGAGAAACCGTAGTGCCAGGGCCGTGGCCGTTGTTGTGAGCAGTGCCCCAAGAAACCCTTCGACCGTCTTGTTGGGGCTAACTTTTGGGACGATCTTTCGACGGCCGAAGCGCTTGCCCCAGAGGTACTGGTAGATGTCGTTGAGCTCGGTGAGCACCACCACAAACATCACCGTCTCCAGTCCCGAAGCCCCCTTTACCGGCGGCAGAGCGGCCATGAAGCCCAGGTGGCTGAGCGAAAAGAGAAAGAGCATCAGCCCCCACTGCACCTTGCCCGTCGATTCGACAAACCCCCGGGTATCGCCCGTGAGCACCTGCCGAAAGGGCAAAAACAAAAAGAGATAGACCGGCACCCAGATAATAAACATCTCGTACCACCCCATGTAGGCCCAGCCGTACTGCGCCGGGATCGCCAGGTAGGCCCAAAAGATAATGCGCCGATCGACCCGGCGGATCGGGATCATCGTAAAATACTCCTTCAAAGCCAGGTAGCTAACCAGCGCAAAAAGCGTCACCGCGCCCCCGCGCCCCAGGGCCAGCAGTCCGAAAAAGAGCGCGGCCATCACCCACCAGGAGCGCACCCGAAGTCTCAGTTCTTTGGCGTCGCTTCGCTGTACCGCCAGGGAGGCGACGACGAGGGCCAAAAGTACCAGGACGGTGAGTGTCAGGGTCGCGGGGCTCATCGCAGGCCCCCTTTGACGCGGTTGATCGCGGTGAGGGTCCCCAGGATCGCACCGGCGTAGAAGAACAGCGAGAGCGTTTCGCTCCCCGTCCACCCCACGGCGGCCAGCAGGGCCGCCACACCCAGGAAAAAGGCCCGATCACTCTTGCCAAAAGGCCCCTCGTAGCGCCGCCTGCCCGTCAAGGCCCATCCCAGCACCCCGGCGTACTCGCTTACAGCCGCTGTCAGGGTAAAGAGGGTGACGCCCCAAAGCGACACTCCCGGCATAAAGGCCATCGAAAGATAGAGCGCCGCATCCGAGAGCAGATCAAAAAGCTCGTTGAGGTAGGCGCCAAGCGCGCTCTTTTGGCCAAACTCTTTGGCCATGATGCCGTCCATGGCGTTGAGGGCCATGCGCACAAAGAGTGTCAATGGCATCAGCGCCAGGGCCCACGCCGCGCCGTGGGTGAGGGCCACGAGGACGGCCTGGGCGAGAGAGAGCGCGAAGGCCGCTATGGTGACCTGATTGGCGCTGATTCCCCGGCGTACCAGCGAGGCGGCCATGGGACGCAGGAGGTTCTGGAAGGCGGGTTTGAGGTCGTAGATTGTCATGGTGGGCTCCTTTCATGGGATCGTAAGAGAAATTGTAAACTATTTATCATAAAGTGTCAAGTGCTACTTTACAAAAATAAGAATGAGGCATGGTAAAATTCGCAAAACTTTTCGCCAAAAGGAGGGCCATGCAAAAGATCACGGTCAAAGAGTACGCCCGCCTCAACGGTGTCAGCGTCTACGAGGTTATTAAAAGGATCCGTCGCGGCGAGTTGCAGGGGGTGACGGAGGAGGAGAACGGCATAAGAGTCAACTATGTGGTGCTGGATAAAACGGATACGTCTATGAAAACCGCTAAGTCCGCCGTGCCGGCTACGCCGTCGACGCAAGAGAGAAGTGACCTTGCCGTCGAAGTGGCCCGGCTAAGGGAGGAGGTGGCGGAGCTGAGGGCCTTGATGGAGAGATGTTGTATGAGAACCCAACTCAAAAATCCCCATGATCGATAACGGAAGCGATTTTGCTTCCTCTCGCGGCGCTTCGACACAGGCGTAGCCTTGTACTACGCCAAGGAGAAGCAACAAAGAGAGGGGGTAAAAGCGCTCCGCCCGAAGGGGTGGTCCGCAAAGGGTACGTTGCCAACGCTCACTCACAATGTTCGATATAGTTTTGGCTACACCTTGCGCTTTTCGTCTCGTCATCGCACCCTTTGCGGACCATTCCCGGTTATGGGGATTTTTCGAGATGGGTTCTATGCTTGGGGCGATGCGTCCCGAGCTGTTTTGATCTTGACCAACGCCTCTTTGAGCTCTTTTTCCGTTTTCTGAAGCTCCAGCAGGGCCGATTCGCGCGCCTTTTTGCCCGCCTCGGCGATCTGAAGCGAGTCGTTGAGGGTGGCGATGAGGGTGGCGTTGGCTTTTTTGATGCTTTCGATCTCGAAAACCCCCCGCTCCATCTGGGTACGCACTTCGCGATTGGCCTCCCTGAGCCCTTCGGCGTTTTTCTCCAGCAGTTCGTTGGTCAGATCGCCCGCGTTTTTGAGGGCTTTGGCGGCGTCGTGACTGCGGAAGATGGTAATAGTCTGGGCCAGCTGGTTGCGCCACAGCGGCACGGTGTTGATCAGGGTGGAGTTGATCTTATTAATCAGCGCCTTGTCGTTTTCCTGGATGAGGCGGATGGAGGGCAGGGCCTGCATCGCCACCTGGCGCGAGAGGCGTAG
>JAMOMS010000121.1 GCA_027067015.1 Campylobacterales bacterium
TTCCGCCTGCATCCGTACATGCAACTTGGGTTCATAATCGTCATTGGGGTTGATATCATGATTGATGTCATTAAAGGTGCACGGTCTCTTGTTGGCCGACAAATTATTATACGGCCGACAAAGATACTCATTGGGATCATCAAAGGTGACATCCATTCTAATGACATGATCCACCTCATTTGCATACCACGCATCTTTGTCATAAAATGTCTCGGGTGTAACAGACGGTTTTTTGTTGTTATAGCTGTTGCATCCGTGCAAACAGAACAGACTGCCAGCCAGCAAAACCCCCAGCCACTCATGCTTCAACTTCATCAATAAACACCCTTTATGAAAACTTGGCATATTATCATTTTTACTAAAAATTGATTGTATCCAAAGGAAACTTTTGAATGATTAAAAGAAAATCAAATCTTTTTAATCAAAAACAATAATAAAAGATATCAATTTATCTTATTTTACTTATAACCTTCTCTTTTCCTATAATTCGCCACAACTTATCCAAAGGATCTTGATGAAACTTCCCCGCACACTCGGCTGGATTCCGGCAGGCCTTCTGCTGAGCCTGCTGATATGGTTTACCTTTAGCACTTACGGAGCGAACCGCCCCATCGGCGCCTCCACGGGCATCGCTTACATGGGTGCCTGGTTTTTCGGGCTGAGAGACACCGAATACTACCGGCTCATCCAAACCAGCGGGAGCTGGGAGGTCATCTTTCTTATCGGCGTCCTCTTTGGCGGGGCGTTTACCTCCGTTTTTGTCACCAAAACCTTCCGTTTCCGCCTTCTGCCGCCCCTGTGGAAAAAGTACAAAAACCGCTCCGTGCTCTCCCGACTCTTCTGGAGTTTTATCGGCGGTTTTTTGGTGGTTTTCGGCGCGAGAACGGCAGGCGGGTGCACCAGCGGCCACTTTCTTAGCGGCGCCAGCCAAACCGCGGTAAGCGGACTGATCTTCGGCGCTGTAACCATTGTGGTGCTTATTGTTACCGGTCGACTCTTCTACCACCTCAAAAAGGATGGCCAATGACCCTTCATACCGATCTTCTTGCTTTCATCAACGAAACCGTCGCGCTGGTAGAGAAGCAAAACCACGGCTCCGTCGCCCTTATTTTGCTGATCGGCTTCCTTTTTGGCGCCATCATCCAGTGGAGCCGCGTGGATACTTTCGACAAAATCGCCGGTTTTGCCATGCTCAAAGGTTTCAAAGTGCCCAAAACCCTCTTTCTTAGTATCGGCCTGGCCTCGATCGGGCTCTTTTTCATGATCAAAGGCGGTTGGGCCCACTACCACGTCAAACCCGTTCACCTGGGCGGCCTGATACTCGGCGGCACCCTCTTTGCCGTCGGCATGGCCATTTTGGGCCTCTGCCCCGGCACCGGCCCCGTCGCCGTCAGCGAAGGCAACATCGACGTACTGGTCGGCCTCATAGGAGGGGTGCTGGCCGGTGCCCTCTTTACCGCCCTCTACCCTACCCTCAAACCCCTTCTTGGGCCCGATCTTGGCAAAACAACCCTCACCCAACTCTTTGAACAGCCCTGGTTTATTTTCGCCTACGGCGCCGCGCTTGTGCTTATTGCCCTGCTATTGCCAAACAGAGAGATTGAAGAAGAGGTGGGGGAGGTTTAAGCCTATTTTTTGATTGGATAAAACATTGGGATGTATCAATTTTCCCCTGGCTCAATCAACTCCAAATCCTCAAAAGCCACGCCCAAAACCAAAGAAGCGCCGTCTCCCCGACGGCTCAAAACCACCGGCAACTCTTCGCGCATATCAAACATCCCGGAGCTTGACGGATACTCCCAGCCGATATAACCACCCGCGTCAAGATCGATCTTTGAAGCATAAGAGTCAGGTAGTTTCAAGACTCGCACCGGATGCATCCACAACCCCATCATCTCCAAGTCACCCGCGCTTTTGGGTACGCCAAAAAGCGCCATATACTCCCTCAAAGGCAAACGATAGCGCTTAGCCTGCTTTTGATGCGCCAACTCACGCAAACGAGAAACAAGCACCGTTTGGTAATTGATTTCACCAAAATCGTCAAACCCGTCATAGCGTCGCGGCAACGCCTTGACTTGACTCACATCCACAAAATCGACAACCCTCTCTCCCCCGTCAAACAGCGCCCACTCCCCCTCATCGTTCTGGACGAAAAAATAACCGTTTTTATAATGCTCTATCGTACGATACACCGGGGCAAGCACCCCATTTCCCGATTCGTCAATCACCATCGGGCGTCCGTTGTGCTTTACAATCGCGTATCCGTCATTAAAAAATCCCCACGCCTCATAACGGCACGGGATTATCTCTCGTCCCCGCTTATCGATATAGCCCCAAAGACCGTTTTTCGGGCTTCTTACCGCCGTAGGCCAATAGGCTCGCACGATATAGGCGTAGCCGTCACTGCGCCATATTTGATCATCCTCTTTGTCAATCCGCACTTGTCGCAGTGATCCATCCCCCTCCACTTCGATAAACTCACCAAAATACCCCACCGAAAATGCCAGCGCCGATCGGCTATACACCCGCCCGCTCCATGCGTCGGCCACCATACAGCGATTCAAACCATCCTCCCTGTCCGCGCCCTCTTCGTGCAGTTCGGCCAATCCGCCATCCGTACGCGCGAAACGGTAACGGCAGGGAAAAACCCACGCCATATCGGGCTTGCCGCCCAGCGGTTTCGTGCGATTAACGATAATCCCGAATCTTCCCGTCTCATCTACCACCGCGGATGCACCGTAATCGATTCCTTCCGGCAACCTATCCGCATAAACCTCCTGGTAGATTTGCCGCTCGTTTGCTGGTATACAGGCCGTCTTGTCTCTATCAAAAGACCAC
>JAMOMS010000122.1 GCA_027067015.1 Campylobacterales bacterium
GCCCCCTCAAAAACGCAAAATTCAAGCCCCGACCCCGTTATAGGGGAGAATGGGCGTGGTATAATGCACTCAAAAAAGGCTTGGCATGGAACTTTGCGTAGCGCTCGATCTGCCGGATCGTATGCTCAATCTGGCGCTGGCCGAGAAGCTGGTAGAGCACGACATCTGGCTCAAAGTCGGTTTCCGCTCATATATCCGCGACGGCAAGGGGTTTATTGAGGAGCTCAAGCAACTCAACCCCAACTACAAGATCTTTCTGGATCTCAAACTCTACGACATTCCCAACACCATGGCCGATGCCGCCGAGGAGATCGCCGGGCTGGGCGTTGAGATGTTCAACGTCCACGCCAGCGCGGGCAAAAAGGCGATGCAGACGGTCATGGAGCGGTTGGAGACATTTGAAAACCGTCCGCTGGTGCTGGCGGTGACGGCGCTAACCTCGTTTGATCATAAGAGTTTTCACGAAATATACGGCGCCGATATTGAAGAGAAAGCCCCCTGGTTCGCCATGCAGGCCTACCAGGCGGGCTTGGACGGCGTGGTATGCAGTGCTTTTGAGAGCCGGGCCATCAAACGGGCCACTGATGAAAAGTTCCTGACCCTCACCCCCGGCATCCGCCCCTTTGGCGAAGCCAGCGACGACCAGAAGCGCGTGGCCGACATCGATACGGCTAAACGCGAAAGCGTCGACATCATCGTCGTCGGCCGCCCCGTCTACAAAGCCGACGACCCTTCAGCCGTGGTGAAGAAGATTTTACAAAACCTCTAAAGCCTACAGCCCCACCTGGGGTACGGCGTTTTCCATTCCCCAGATCATCCAGCCCACAAAGAGCGCAAAGAGTATCACAAAGACCAAAGGCGCGTATTTCTCGAACATCGTGTTCCTTCCATACTTTTTTCGCATTGTAACGCAATGTAACCAAAACCCAACCTTGCCCCTTTTAGGAACACTCTTTGCTTAAGTTTCGGCAACCCAACAAAGGAGGTTGTCATGAAAATTCTGGATAAGGTCGAAATGATCGCCAAACTCAAAGAGCGTATCGCCGAGGCGCAAAAAACCAACCAGGCCATGGCGGCGCAACTGCAAAAACTTCTGGAGAGCATCCTCCACTCCCAACCCAATAAAGCCATTTGATTAAGCCTTCTATCAACTATCGGGCGCTATAATTTCACCCACTTCTTGGGACAGGTGGGTGAGCTGGCTGAAACCACACCCCTGCTAAGGGTGCGTGCCTTTACGGGCACCGAGGGTTCGAATCCCTCCCTGTCCGCCACTTCATTATCATCCTCTATTATCGGCCTTTGGAAACATAAGATTCTTACAGTGTGCCCAAATGCGTCAAAAGTGACGAGACAGGAATACCACCGCGTTTTCTGTTTTTTTACTGTTGCACTTCAAAGTTGAATGGGCGTTACATAAAGCCTATGTCAGCTCTTTTTAACTATACTCAAGATATGAAAGAAGCGCGCAAAATCACCGCTTGCGCCGAATGCGGCCTACTGGTGGACATTCCTTTGCATCTTGGTATGGGGCAATACCGCTGTCCCCGTTGTCACGGTCTGCTCTACCGGCGGGGACAAAAGTTCTCGCACATCATCATCATGGCCACGGCGGCCCTGACCCTTTTTATACCACTTACCTTTTTGCCCGTTCTTGACCTGGATATTATGGGCCAGGAAAGCAGTGCCACGCTGTTTAAAGCCTTTTGGGTTGTTTATGAAGACGGCTACTATTTCATAGCGCTCTTGGCGCTGTTTAGCGGCCTGCTGGCGCCGGCTCTTATGCTAACCCTTTTACTGGCCATACTGTTGCCCATTCACTTTGGCCGCCGTCCGGCATGGATACGCCATGCCTACCGTCTCTATGAAACCATGCGGGAGTGGGGCATGGCGGAGGTTTACCTTATTTCCATCATTGTCTCCATGGTGAAGCTTCACGGCATGGGTTCACTGCGTATCGGCCCCGGGTTTTATATCTTTATTCTCTTTTTTCTGCTCTTTTACATTGCCGCCGTTTGGTTTAATCCCGACGACATCTGGATAGACGATGCGCTGGAGAAGTGACATAGACGCCGGCGTGCAACTCTGCCTGCACTGCCGCAAACTTCACCCGCTGGAGCGCCAACGGTGCGATCGGTGCGGCTCGCACCTTTTTCAGCGCAAGCCCCATGCCGTTATCAAAACCTTCAGCCTCGCCCTCTCCGCCCTGCTGTTGCTCATTCCGGCCAATTTACTGCCGATGATGGTGGTCCACTCCCTGGTCGGCAACGACGCCGGCACCATTATGGACGGGGTGATCTACTTTCTTGAACACGGGGAGGCGTGGATTGGCATTGTCATCTTTATAGCCAGCGTCTTTGTCCCCTTTTTTAAGGTCACCACCCTTTTTTACCTTCTTTTTATCGTCTATTTCCGCTTGCGCGACAAAGCCCACGGCGGCCTGCGCCTCTACCGCATCATTCATTTTATCGGCAAATGGTCGATGTTGGATATATTTGTGGTCGCTTTGATGGTGGGGGTGGTGCAGTTTAAAAACCTGGCTACCATTGTCACCGGCCCCGCCGCCGTCGCTTTTATGTTGGCGGTGGTGGCCACGATGTTCGCGACCGAAGCGTTTGATACCCGACTGATGTTTGACCACGAAACCCAAAGGAGCACCCATGGATAAATCCCACGCCCACCGGGCGGTTGAAAAGGAGCGGGGCACCCTCTGGCTGGTCTGGCTGGTGCCCCTGGCCGCCATGCTCATGGCCGGCTGGCTCATCTACCAACACTACCTGGACAAAGGGGTGGAGATTGTCGTGACGTTTGAGAGCGGCAAAGGGCTGGAGGCGGGCAAAACCCCGCTGATTTACCAGGGTATTAAAATCGGTACCGTCTCCAAAGTCCGCATTGACGACAACGACCTCTACAAAGTCCGCGCCATCATCACCGTCGACCCCAAAGCGGCCCCCTACGTTACCCGTAAGGGAACCAAGTTTATCAAGGTGGAGCCTAAAGTCTCTCTCACCGAGATTACAGGGCTTGATACCATTTTAACCGGTGTCTACATAGATCTCTACCCGGCGGGACGCTCCAAAAAAGAGATCCTCTCCAAACCGGAACGCTACTACTTCAAGGGCATGGAACACTACCCGCCCAAACGGTACGAAAAGGGGTTGTATATCACCCTCAAAGCCGAGGAAGCGGGGGTAAGCCTGAACGCGCCGGTTCTTTACAAGGGCTTTATTGTGGGTAAAGTGGTAGACAAACATCTTAAAAACCGCCGGCTCTACTACACCGCCTTTATTGAAGACCGCTACCGCTCTTTAGTAAACAGCTCCACAAAATTCTGGAAAATCGACGGGGTAGACCTGCGCGCCTCACTGGCGGGGGTGAAGGTCAAGATGGATTCTCTTGCCACCCTGATGGCCGGCGGCATCGGCTTTGAGACCCCCGACTTTAACGCCACGGCCAAACCCAAAGAGAGCTATACTCTCTTTCCTTCCAAGCTCGACACCGATTTAAGCAGTGACACCGTCACCCTCATTGCCGACAAAGCCTACAACATCGACCCCGCCTTTTCCAGCGTGATCTACAAAGGATTCAAGGTAGGCAAAATCGTCTCGTTGCGCTACGATCCCGATGCGTGCAAAACAATCTTTCAGATCCGTTTCTCCAAACCCTTCGCCCACCTGGCCAACGAAAAGGCGTGGTTTTGGATTGTACGGCCCGTTATCGGTATCCGTCAAATCAAAGGGCTTGACGCCGTGGTTTCGGGCCCCTATATCGCCGTGGACACCCATACGCTCAGCGCCCCGCCCAAGCACCGCTTTCAACTGCATGAAGACCCCATGCCCATCAAAGGCGAAACCATCCACCTCTCGGCCGTTCACGCCGAGTCGCTCAAAGAGGGGACCGCCATCTTCTACAAAGACATACCCATCGGGCAGATTAACAAAATTGCCCTGCTCCCGGGTAAAAAAAGCCTGGATGTCACGGCGGTCATTTATGATAAATTCCGAAAATTCCTGAATGACTCCTCCATGTTCTACGTCAAAAGCGGGGTGGAGGTAGAAGCCGATCTGACCGATATTCATATCAACAGCGGCTCACTGGAGACACTGGTTGTCGGCGGGGTGAGCATGGTAACCCTCAGGCAAAACGCCCCCCGCACCAAAAAACGCTTTTTCCTCTACAAAGATTACAAAACCTTCAAAAAGGCGCGCTACCTCAAATCGGGCGGCGCCCGCTACCACGTGGTGATGAAAGCGCTGGGTTCACTTTCCAAGGGCTCCCCCGTCCTTTATAAAAAGATGAAGGCCGGAGAGGTTATCGGCTACCGCTACCTGCCAAAAAAAGATGCCGTGGATGTGATGATCTTTGTGCAAAAAGAGTTCAAACAGCGAATCAACCTCTCCACCCGGTTTGAGAATGTCAGCGGCGTGGAACTTAAGGTCAATTTTCCCGATCTCACCCTCAAAGCCGACTCTTTAAAAAGCATTATCGCGGGCGGTTTGCGCTTTAGCACCCCCGATCCCAAAGCCAAACCCGCCAAAGAGGGCCACACCTTCACACTCTACACTCCCCAAACCGAGGAGAAGGAGCGTTACGCCACGTTTGAGGTCTGGAGCCCGGAGCGGCACGATATTCATGAAGGCACCCCCCTGCTCTACAAGGGCTTTGCCGTGGGAAAAGTCAAACGGGTGACGCTGGCCAACAACATTATCCGCTTTGATATGCTCATTCAAAAAGCGTACGCCAGGCTGTTGCGTCCCGACAGCAAAATTTGGCTCAAAACCTTTCAAGCCAACCTGGAGGGGGTCAAAAACAGCGACACGCTTCTTAAAGGCCCGGCGCTGGTTATCACCCCCGGCCGTGCCGAAGGCAAAGAGCACAGCTACCTGCTTAGCCCCCCGCCTGCGCCCACCTACGGCAAGCCGGGCCTGCGCGTCACCTTGCAAGGAGACCGTTTAAGCAGTCTCTCGCCCGGCGCTCCGGTCTACTACCGGCAGGTACCCATCGGAGCGGTGGAGAGTTATCGCCTCAGCGACGACGGTCAGTATGTGCTGATTAATATTTACATACAACCCCGCTACGCCCACCTGGTCCGACAAAAGAGTCACTTTTTTATAGCCGGCGCATTGGGTATGGATGTGGGATTGACAGGCATCAAGATCAAAACGGAGACGCTTGAGACCCTTATTCGCGGCGGCATCGGGCTGGCGGTTCCCCAAAATCCGGGCCCGGTAGCCGAGGAGGGCACGCTCTTTAGACTCTACAACGAGCCCAAAAAGAAGTGGCTGGCCTGGCGGCCCAGCCTCTAAAAGACAATCTTCCCCTCCTCCTGGAGGCGGCGAATGATCTCTTTGGCCTTTTCATGTCCCGCGTGGGCGGCTTTGCGGCACCACGCCAGGGCCTTTTCGTGATCTTGTTCCACGCCCCAACCCTTGTCATAAAGCATACCCAGGTTGTACATGGCCCTGGGATGCCCCTGTTCGGCCGCCTTTTCATACCACTCTCTGGCCTTTTGATAATCTTGCGCCACCCCATGACCCTCCTGGTACATGGCGCCGATGGAGTTTTGCGCCTCCACGTGGCCCAGGGTAGCGGCCGTTTCATACCAGTTGACAGCGCGGCGCACGTTTTTCTCGCACCCCGCCCCCGCTTCTGCCATGCGGGCGGCCTCGAACATGGCGTGGGGATTGCCCGCGCGGCTGGCCTTGACAAAACACTCGAAAGCCTTCGTCTCATCAACCGCGCCCCCTTTGCCCGTCTTGTAGATCTGCCCCAGGTTAAAAAGAGCCACGGGCTGACCCTGGTCGGCCGCTTTCTCGTACCAGCCGATCGCTTCCTGAATATTTTGCTCGCACCCTTCGCCGTTTTCAAGCATATAGCCCACCATCGCCTGGGCGTCCGCCTCGCCGTCTAACGCCAGCTCCAAAAAGGCGTTGAAAGCCGAAACCTTGTCCCCTTTTTGGTACAAATCTGCCGCCATTTCAAAATATCTAGAACCCATCTCAAACACCTCCATAGCCGGTAACGGAAGCGATTTTGCTTCCTATCGCGGCGCTTCGACTTTGGCGTGTCCAAAGCATCGTCAAGGAGAAGCAACAAAGAGAGGGGGCAAAAGTGCTCCGCCCGTCAGGGTGACCCGCAAAGGGCACGCTGACCGCGTTTAAAATGCTCAACTTGGCTTTGGCCAAGCCTTGCGCTTTTCGCCTCGTCATCGCACCCTTTGCGGACCATTCCCGGTTATGGGGATGTTTAAGATGGGTTCTACTCATAATGACTCCACATCCGTAAAATTTTGACCACCCGCTCCTCTTCAAGCACTTGATAGACCAACCGATGCTGAATGGTAATACGCCGTGAATAAGCCCCTTTCAAATCACCGATGAGCTTTTCATATCTTGGCGGTGTCTGAAAAGGATCGTTGACAAGCAGAGCCAAAAGCGCCTCCACTTTGGGCTTGAGTCCCGCTTCTTTGATCTTTCTGGCATCCTTGAGGGCGTATTTGGTAAACACCACCTTATACAATTTACCAGTCCGGTTGCTCTTCACACGCCTCTATAGGCGTCGCCATACCCTCCAAAATAGATGCTTTCATACCGGGAATAGCGCTCAAATAGAGGGTCTCTTCCAAAGCGCGAAAATCCTCTTCGCTCATTAGCACGGCATTGTGACGCTTGCCCTTGATCAAAACCGGTTCATGCTCCAGCGCCACTTCATCAACCAGTTTATAGAGGTTTTCTCTCACTTTGGAGATCGTCATCGTCTTTGTCACGGCCTCTCCTTTTTATAAATCGTACCGTTTTTCGTACGCTTTGTCAATCAGAGCACAAAAACCAAAAAGATTATACCTACAACGATACGGTAGATGCCAAAGGGCACGAAAGTATGCTTTTTAATATAGCCCAAAAACCACTTCACAATAGCCAGCGCCACCAAAAAGGCCACCGCAAACCCCACGATCAGCCCCTGCATATCGTCAAAGCTGAACTCGTTGCGATGTTTGAGAATATCGTAAGCCGTGGCCGCCAGCATCGTGGGTACCGCCAGCAAAAAGCTAAACTCCGCTGATGCTTTACGTTTTAATCCAATCAACAACCCACCAATGATCGTAGCTCCCGATCGGGAGGTGCCGGGCACCATGGCAAGAGACTGAAACAGGCCGATCAAAAAGGCCTGCTTGTAACTGATTTCCCCCACATCCTCCACGTGGTGCGCCTTTTCCTTGTAAAAGCGCTCCACGACCAAAAAGATAATCCCGCCCGCAATCAGCATATACGCCACCGTCTCGGGGGCAAAAAGCGACTTGATGATCTTATAGAGCGTCAGCCCCAGCACCGCCGTGGGGATAAAGCCCACGATCAACCGTTTCCACAGCTCGAAATCTTTGAAAATCCGCTCCCTGAAGGCAAAGATCACCGCCAAAATGGAACCAAGCTGAATCACCACCTCAAAGGTTTTATGCACATCGGTCTGGGGCAGGCCCATGAGTTTACTGGCCAAAATCAGGTGCCCCGTCGATGAGACGGGCAAAAACTCGGTCACCCCTTCCACAATCCCAAGAACCGTTGCGTCAAACAGATTCATGACATCCTCCGCTTTGTTTGATATATCCCATATAAACCCCCTCTTTTTGTAGCAGTTCTTCGTGTGTTCCCTCTTCGACGATCCGGCCGTTTTCGAGTACGTAGATATAATCGGCCCGGCGGATCGTACTGAGCCGGTGGGCGATCATAACGGTCGTGCGTGTCGCGAAAAAGGGCTCCAGCGCCTCGTAGAGTCTCGCTTCGGTATGCACGTCCAGCGCCGACGTGGACTCGTCCAAAATGGCGATCTTCGGATCGGCCACGATCATGCGGGCGATGGCGATACGCTGGCGCTGACCGCCGGAGAGCTTGACCCCCTCTTTGCCCACCGGCGTCTCAAGCCCCATTTCAAAGCGCTCTACCGTCTCTCTCATCTGGACCGTCTCCAGCGCCCGCCAGATCGTCTCGTCATCCACCTTCCGCCCTAAAGTGATGTTAAAACGCACCGTATCGTGAAAGAGTTTGGGACTTTGAAGCACCATGTTCACGTGCGCGCGCACCCGTGAAAGCCCAATCCGCTCCACCGGCACCCCGCCAAAGGTAATCTCGCCGCTATCGGGCAAATAAAACCCCACGATCAGCTGTGCCAACGTCGTCTTGCCCGACCCGCTGGCGCCTACCAGCGCCACCCTTTTGCCGGGCTCGGCCACGAAATCGACCCCTTTTAAAACGGGACGGTTTGCTTCGTATCCAAACGAGACCCCCCGCAAAGCGACCCCGACCCTCTCCCGCCCAAAGGGGTTTTCCAAAGTCGGATATTCGGGCTCCGTGGGCAGGGCGAAAATCTCGTTGATGCGTTCCATGGCCGAGCGGGCGTTGTGCAGGGCGTACTGGATATTCAAAATATCCTGCACCGGCGTTACCATATACCAAAGGTAGCCAAACACCGCCAGCATCATCCCAACACTCAGATCGCTGTAGGCCACCGCCAGAATACTGCCTGCGCGAAACACCTCGTAGCCGCCCAAAAAGGCAAGGTAACTCACCTTTCCCGCCGCGTCGCTTCGCCAGCCAAACGCCACGCTTTTGTCTCTCAAATCGGCCGCTTTGAGGTTGAGCCGTTCAAAAAAGCGCCCTTCCTGGTTGGCGGCGCGAATCTGCCCAAAGAGCTCCAGCGTTTCAATAAGAGCCGACTGAAAGGCGTCAACGGCCCGGTTCTCCTCCTTTTTAAGCCGCGCGACCCGCCTTGCCAGACGGGTGGTAAGGGCGATGACCAAAGGATTGAGCAGTACGATAAAAAGAGCCAGACCCCAATGGATCCAAAAAAGCACCGCCGCGATCCCCACAAGAGTCAAAACCGACACGATCAGCCGGCTGACCGTAGAGGCGATAAAGGTATCAATGGTCTCGACATCCGTCACCAGTTTGGAAGCGATGGAACCGGTTTGGGCGTTTTCGTACCCTTTCATCTGCACACGCTTGAGATGAGAGAGGGCCTCGCGCCGAATGTCGTAAGTGACCGCCTTGGATATGCCCATGAAAATGCGGGTCTGCCAAATGCCTAACCCCGCATACATCATACGCAACAAAAGCACGACGATCAACACCGTCACCACATACCCGGCCGTATCCATGGCAAAGAGGTGGGTATCGATCCAGCGGGTGAGGGTGTGCGATTTTTTTAACAGCACCTCATCCACCAGCACGGGAATCAAGAGCGGCGTGGGCACACTCACAAGCGTCGCCAACAGCGCCACCGCGTTGCCGGCGATCAACGCCCGTTTATGGGCTTTGATACGTCGATAAAGCGAAGAGAAGGTCAGCCGTTTTGTCAAGGGTTATGCCACCAGCTCCAACACGCGCGTCAGGTCTTTTTCGTCCACCGTGGCCGTCGCCTCCTTTTTGAGCACCTCCTTGGCGCAAAAGGCGATACGGGTGCCGGCGTGGGCGAACATACTCAAATCATTGGCCCCGTCACCCACGGCGACGGTATCGGCAACGCTCACGCCAAGCAATCTTTGCAGGCGCGTCAGCATCTCGCCCTTGGAGGAGCCAAACATCATGTCGCCGCCCACCAGGCCCGTCAACACCCCCTCTTTGGCGTGTAACACGTTGGCAAAGTCCGCATCCAACCCCAATTTCTCGCCAGCGGGCCGGGTGGCACTGCGAAAACCGCCGCTAAAGACCACCACCCTGTAGCCCCGCTCTTTGAGCTTTCTAACCGTCTCCTCGGCTCCCGGCATCATGGGCAGGTTTTGACAGATGCTCTCAACCCTTTTCAAGGGCAGACCTTTTAGCAGTGCCACCCGCTCAATAAGACTCTCAAAAAAATCCAACTCACCCCGCATGGCCCGCTCGGTAATGGCCGCCACCCGCTCCTTCAGCCCCAGCGGCTCGGCCAAAAAATCGATGGTCTCCCCGTCCATCAGGGTCGAATCAAAATCAAAAACAGCCAATCTCACGCACGCGCTCCTTCTTGTTTTGAACTTGATATAATACCCCAACCAAAATAACAACGAGATAACGGATTTTGTATGTTTGACAAACTGATCGCCAAACTTCACGACCCCAAAAAGCGCTATGTCACCCTTGAGACCACCCCCGGTCACGACGCCGGTTTCAAACCGGTCATAGACCAGATCGCCAAACTGGGCCTGGCCGACCTGGTAGACGGCTTTAGCACCACCGACAACCCGCTGGCCAAACTCAAATTCAACAGCGTCATCGCCGCCATGCAACTGCAAGAGCGCTTCAAAAAGCCGGTACTGGCGACCATGAGCATGAGAGACCGCAACAAAATAGCCCTGCAAAGCGACCTGTTGGGCGCCAACGGCATCAACGTGCGGGCCATACTGGCGCTAACGGGCGATCCGGCCAAAATCAGCGACCAGCCCGGCGCCAAAGGGGTCTTTGAGGCCGACAGCAGTATGCTCCTGGATATCATCAAATGCTTTAACGCCGGTATCGACTACGCGGGGCGTGAGTTTGGGGTCAAACCCCTGCCCATCTACCCCTTCGCCGTCTCCAACGCCTACGCCAAACGGCCCGAAACCCTCCAGAAAAAGTTTGTCAAAAAACTGGAACACGGGGCGCTGGGCGTCATTACCCAACCGGTCTTTGAACTTGAAAACGCCCAAATGTTGCTTGAGCTTTTTGAAAAGGCCAAAAAAGAGAGCGGCAGGCAGGACGCCACGCTGATTCTTGGCATCTTTCCCGTCACGCGCCTCAAAACCGCCCAGTTTCTCTCGGCCCATGTCCCGGGCATTCACGTACCCAAAAGCTGGCTTGATCAACTCTATGAGGCGCACCAACAAGGGGAAAAAGAGGAGGAGAAGACCGGATTGGCGTTAAGCCAAGAGCTCTTTGAGAGACTCTTGCAAGAGCATCCCAAAATCCACATGATGACGGCCAACCGCTTTACGCTGGCCAAAAAACTTTTGGCGTAAAGCCTAAAAATTGCGTTTTAAGAGGGTCTCGACATTCAAAATAGAGACCAGTTTCTCTTCCTGCTTACCTACCCCGTAAATCATATTCTGCTCATCATGAATAGTCTCGGGCGCGGGGTCGATGGCGCTTTCGGGAATCCGCATCGCCTGCGTCAGTCGATCAATCACGAAACCGGCAATGTCGTCATTGTGTTTAATGACCATATAGCGTGTATCCTCGTTCTCTTTTGATTTAGAGAGGCCAAACTTCATACGCAGGTCAATCAACGGCAAAACACTACCCCGCAGGTTAAACACCCCCAACACATAGTCGGGCGTTTTGGGCACCCGTGTATACTCAATGGGCTTGATAATCTCCTGGATATCCAAAATCGGCACCGCGAACTCCTCGTCGCCGACCATGAAGCCGACCAACTGCACCACCTCTTCAATCTCGCTCTCAAGCGGCGCCCTTTGTTGCTCCTGCTGTTTTTTTAATACCTGTTCCAGTTGCGTGCTCATGGTCTACTCCACATTCAGATTGATATTGCGTGCCACCACGTTCATCAGGTACTCCTGGGTGTAGGGCTTGGTGATATACTCGGTCATACCCACTTCCACGCCTCTTAGCCTGTCGCTTCGATTGGTACGGCTGGTGACGGCAATAAGCGGCATCTGCTTGAACTTGTTGAACTTCCGAATCTCACTGGCCAGCGTATAGCCGTCCATGCGCGGCATCTCAATATCTACCAGCGCCGCGTCAAAGACGGTACTGCCGTCTTTGAGAATATTGAGCGCCTCCACTCCGTTGGTCGCCTCGGTAATGGTCACGCCCAGCGGCTCCAGCGATTTGCGCATGATGGTTCGGTCGGTTTTGGAGTCGTCCACAATCAATATGTTGTAATCGGAGGGCTTGGTCTTTTCGGTCTTGACATCGGTAGCGTCAAGGTTTTGCATACCGCTTTTAACACTCTTGGCCATATCCATCAAGGCCCCCACGTCCACAATGAGCGTCACCCGGCCGTCGCCGCGAATCGTCGCACCGGCAATGCCCTCGATGCCTTTGAGATACTCGCCCAGCGATTTGATAACGATCTCTTCCTGGCCCACCAGCGAATCGACTATAAGCCCCAGCTTGCTTTCGGCCAGCCCAATGATGACCACATAGGCGTGCTCGCCCATGCTAAAGACCCGCTCCACGTCAAACAGATCGGCCAGGTGCACCAGCGGCAAGACCTCATCACGCAGTCGCAAAACGCTTCGACCCTCGACGCTTTGGATCTCGTCGGGGGTGATGCGCACCGTCTCCAAAACGGAAGCCAGCGGCACGGCGTAATACTCCTCCTGAACGCTGACAAGCAGGGACTGGATAATGGCCAGCGTCAGGGGAATCTTCAGTTTCAGAGTCGTTCCCTTGCCTTTTTCAGACTCAATCTCGATAATGCCGTTGAGCTTTTCGATATTGGACTTAACCACGTCCATACCCACGCCCCGACCCGAGACGTTGGTCACCTTGGCGGCGGTTGAGAAGCCGGGCTTGAAGATGAGCATAAAGGCTTCCTTGTCGCCCATCTGATCCGCCTCTTTCTCGCTGATCACCCCTTTTTCCACCGCTTTCATCTTCAACACTTCCGGGTCCATACCCCGGCCGTCGTCGACAATCTCGATAATGATGTGATTGCCCTCGTTGTAGGCTTTAAGTTGTACCGTCCCTTTGGGCGGCTTGCCGGCGGCCACCCGCTCTTCGGGCGGCTCGATACCGTGGTCGCAGGAGTTGCGGATAATATGCACCAGCGGATCGCCGATCTCTTCGACAATCGATTTGTCCAGCTCGGTCTCTTCCCCGCTAATGACCAGCTCAATCTCTTTATGCAGTTCCCTGGCCAGGTCGCGCACCATGCGGGGGAATTTGTTAAAGACCTTGCCGATCGGCAACATCCGGGTCTTCATCACCGCAATCTGCAGATCGGTCGTCACCAGTGAGATGGAGCTGACCACCTGGTTGAGCTCTTCCAAAAACTGCTCACCCTCGTAGCGTTCCTCTACGTCATCATAGATTTTAAGCAGGCGGTTTTTGCCCAAAACCAGCTCACCGATCAGGTTCATCAGATCATCCAGCCGCTTGACATCGACCCGAATCGTCTGCTCCACACTGGTTTTACGCTCTTTGACAGCGGGTCTGGGCGTGTTTCTGGCCGGCTGGTCGCC
>JAMOMS010000123.1 GCA_027067015.1 Campylobacterales bacterium
CCTCGCCGTAAACCTCCCTGGCCTTGGCGACGATGTTGCGGGGCACCCCGTAGCGCTCGGCGGTCTCAAAAGCGTAACTTTTGCCGATAATCCCTTGCAAAAAGGTATAGGTGGGGCTTTGGCGCTTTTCGTCGTAAACGGCTGCGATCAGCTCCACCCGCTCATCACCCGCCATCATGGAGGCCAGCCGCTTGTGGTGGGTGGTGACCACCACCTTCGCGCCGCGCTCAATCAGCGCCTCGATCATCACCTTAAAAAGGCTCGCCGCCTCGTCGCTGTCGGTCCCAAGCTCGATCTCGTCCACCCCCACCAACAGCTTTTGGCGCCCAAAAAGCGCCGAAAACTGCCGCATCCGTCCGGCAAAGGTGGAGATGTCGTTTTTGACGTTTTGAGGGTCTTCGATGATCGCCTCAATCTCTTTGAAGGTGCCGATCTTCGTGCGCCTGGCGTCACACCGCATGGGTAGCAGGTATTTAGCCAACCACGCCGCGGCGAGGATTGACTTTAAAAGCATCGTCTTACCCCCGGCATTGACGCCGGTAATCATCAGCACCTTTTTGCTAAAGTCGATACTCACCGGCACCGGATGACCGAGCGCGGGATGGGCGAAGCGCTCCAGTACGATCTCGTCCCCCCGATGGGGCAGAACAAACGAGAGGTTGTTAAGTCTTGCCATCTGCACCCTGGCCTGGTAGTGGTCGAAGCGATCAAAGGCTTTGTCAAAAAAGCGCAAAAACTTCAGCCGCTCCCTTAGCGTCGCGCTGATTTGGCGGGCGATTTTGGCGTAGAGCTCTTCCAGGCGGCTGGCGATGTCGGACTCTTTTTGTTTGAGCTTGGCCACGCTTTCGGGAATCACGTAAAAAAAGCCGGCCCCCGTTCTGCCGATGACGGTGGCTTTCATCACATGGTTAAAACCGCCCCGCACCAAAAGCGCCTCTTCGTCGTTGATGTAGTGGATCTGTTTATCTACCAAATAAGGCGCCAACTTGGCGTTGCTTAGCATTCGCGCCAGCGTCTGGCGGATCGCTTCGCGGTTTTGCTGCCAGGCGGCTTTGAGCGAAGCCAGGTTTTCATCCACACTATCAAGCAATCGCCCCTTTTCGTCAAACATCTTAGCAATCTGTAAAATAGCCGGGGGAATCACAATCTCATCCAGCCACTCGCCCACTTCGTTTTCCATGCGCAAATTTTGAAGATAGACAAAATAGCGCACCATCTTGACGATCTCAAAAATATCGTCCAGCCCCAGCCACCCCTGCTTGCTTAGCCGCATCCAGTAGCCCTCGCACTCGGCTACTTTAGGCGGCGCTTTAAAATCAACCCCATCCAGCGCCCGAATAAAGCGGTAATGCAAAGCCCGATCCCCCTCCATAAAAAGGGGCTTGGGCCGGGCCAAAAACTCTTCAAAACGCTCAATGTAGCCGGTTAAATCCAGTTGTTCAATCAGTCGGTCTTTCACACTGCCTCTTGGTCTATCATTCATTTTTACGAATCATCTTGCAGTTTTTCAATCATCTTTACAAGATGATCTTTTAACTGCGGTAACTCTTGTGTACTCAAATCCCAAACCATACGGGGATCGACACCAAAATATTCATACACAACGATATTTCTAAAATCTTTAACCGCCCGCCACGGAAAATCGGGAACGGTCTGCACAAGCAGATCGTATGTTTTGGCAATCGCCTCACCGATCACAATATACTCCCGAATCGTAGCGCTGTAGGTTTTTCTATCGCAAACGAATGTCTCAAACGTAAGATCGGCCCAATAAGCCTCGATCGCTTCGGCCGCTTCCACGGCATCTGTCAAATAGAGCAGGCTCTCGCGTTTAGACACGAATCATCTCTTTTTGCGCATGGGCTTTGGCTATCGGTTTAAGCGTGCTTTCTACCCCTAAATCCACACGCTTTTGCAACTGCTCTTCAAGATAATATTTCAGCGCAAAAAAACTGCGAAAACGGTTGGGGCTCTCAATTTCTACCGCCAAATCGATGTCACTGCTTTCATCGGCCTCTCCCCTGGCGTAACTGCCAAAAAGAGCAATGGAAACCACACCAAACTGTCGCCGAAGATAGCTCTTTTTCTGACGCAAAAAAGCCAAAATCTCCTCTTTTGTCACCGCTTTTCCTTCTTTTGCCTTTGACAAATTATACTAGAAAGCACCCCAACCATCTCCCTTCTTCACTCCCCGATGTGCCGCCGACTCTATTTGCCGTACGCCTCTTTTCTATGTTTGACATTGACCACGATAACCTCATCCCCGATCACTTCAAAAAGAACGCGGTAGTGCCCTATGCGGTATCGCATGGGCGGATAATGGTTTTTGAGCTTCTTAATATGCGGCAAGTGGGGAAAAGCTTCCAGTTTTTTGAGTTGTTGCAAAATCTTTCGAGCCGTCGTTTTTTCGATCTTTTTCAAATCTTTTTTCGCCGACTCCTGAATCTTGACCCTCATTCAAACTCTTTGAGAACGCTATCTAAGCTATAGACCGCTTCGCCTTCCTCCCGCCTTTTTCGCGCCGCTTCGATATAACCGAAATCGCTATCATTTTCTTCTATCTCTTCAAGCCGCTCTTGAAAATGCGCTTTGCTTTTTTGATAAAATTCAAAGAGTCTATAAAAAGCCTCTTTCGCATCGGTGGCCGCAAACTCCTTTTGCACCGTCTCCAACCATTGAGGCTCAATATCGATCATCATCTGCATAGATGCCCCTTTGTAAGTCTATCGTTTATTATACTTAAACCCATCTCAAAATATCGTTTTTGTTATAATGAGCCCATGAGACTCACACCCAAAGAGCGGCAACTTTTGCGCGACACTCTCCA
>JAMOMS010000124.1 GCA_027067015.1 Campylobacterales bacterium
GCCGATTCTAAAGGCCATCAGCGTCATGTCGTAGGCTTCCTGGGCATTAAAAGCGTCCAGTTGGATCCAGCCGCTGTCACGTCCCATATACATATCGGAGTGGTCGCCGTTGACGTTGAGCGGCGCAGCCAGGGCACGGTTGACCACCACCAGTACGATGGGCAGGCGCATACCGCTGGCCTGATAGAGCACTTCGCTCATCAGGGCAAATCCCTGGGAGCTGGTGGCGGTGGCTACCCGACCGCCGGCGGCGGCGGCGCCCACACAACCGGACATCGCGGCGTGCTCGGACTCTACCAGCACAAACTCGCCGTCAATGTAGCCGTTGGCAAGAAACGATCCGTAATTCTGGACCACCGGGGTGGACGGGGTGATGGGATAGGCCGCGACCACGTCGATCTGCGCCTGGCGGAGCGCCTGGCTGGCGGCCATGTTACCGTCCCAGACCTCTACTTCATTGAGTTCCATTTTTTCAGCCATCTAATTCTCTCCTGCTTGATTCTTTATGCGACGCGGCGCGTCACTCTTTTTCGGGCCACTGAGCCAGCGCGTCGTCGTTGTCGATACGCTCTTCAAACATCAACAGCGATTTGGGGTTGGTCGGGCAGACCTCCACGCAGATACCGCACCCTTTACAGTGGTCGTAATCGACGCCGATCATCTTCTTGTCGCGGGAGATGATCGAAACATCGGGGCAGTAGATCCAGCAGAACTGGCAGTCAATGCACAGATCGCGGTTGTAGACCGGTTTGAGAACCCGCCAGTCACCGACATACGCTTCATGGGAGTTGGTCTCCGCGTAAGGGCGGTCTTCGGGCAGTATTTCGCTCGCGTCTTTCTCCATCTCCTCGTTAAACGAAAAGAGAATGGCGCCGGGAATCAGTTCGTCCCATCCAAGGTTTTTCATCGTCTCTCCCTTACTTCACGGAATTGTAAGCGCGTTCAATCGCCGCCATGTTGGCGTCGATAATCTTTTGCGGAAATTTGGACAAAACGGTTTTCATCGCGTTTTGGAAGTACTCCAGCTCAAACATTCCCGACACCTTCATCAACGCGCCCAGCATCGGCGTGTTGGGCATGGCTCTGCCGATGGTATCCAGCGAGATCTGAATACAGTCAACCACATAAACCTCTTTGCCCTTCAGCTTGGGCTGACTCTCCAGCAGTTCCTCTTTGCTCAGGTGTGTGGTAATAATGTATTTGGTACTCTCTTTCTCGTTGGCCGTAATATCGGCGGTATAGGTCAGACCCGGGTCAATCACCAGCACATAATCGGGTGACATAAATTTTTGGTGATTGAGAATCTCCTCATCATCAATCCGGTTGTAGGCCGTCATGGCCGCGCCCCGTTTGGCCGAACCGTAAAAGGCGAAAGCCTGCACATACTTTCCGGTTCGGGCAACCACATCGCCAAGACCTTTGGCACCGGTAACCGCTCCCTGTCCTGCACGAGAGTGCCAGCGAATTTCCAACATAAGTTTCTCCCTTTTTTAAAAACGCCGCCCCACCCTTTTTGTGAAGCTTTGCGTTTATTAATACGACTAAGGTGCTTAATTGTAATCAAGGGGCTCTTAAAGCAAGCTTTTTCTTTTTTCGATCGCCAACACCGCTGAGAGGGCATTTGGCGCGATGTTTTCACCCGCTTTGACAAGCGCTTCTTTGGGCGCGTAACCGCAGGTGACGGCAAAAGGGGAGATTTTGGCGTTGATGGCCGCTTCCACGTCCATCGGGGTGTCGCCGATAAGCCAGATGTCACCCTTTTGCACACCCATTTGCGCCAACGCTTTGAAAACGGGCTCGGGATGGGGTTTGTGGCGCGTGACATCCTCACTGCCCACCAGGGTCTCAAAATGGGCCATGAGCCCCAGGTGCTCCAGCAAAATGCGTGAATAGAGCCCCGTTTTGGTCGTCACCACCCCCAGCCTGGCAAACGACTTGGCCCGGCACACCGCCTCTTCGGCCCCCGGGAGCAGGCGGGTCTTTTGGGTGCTTATCTCCTTGTAATGCGCTTTGTAGGCCGCCACATAACGCGCCGCCTCCGATTCCGCGACCCCCAAAGCCGTAAACATCTTTTCCAGCGGCGCCCCGATCATGGAGACAATCCGCTCCCTTGAGGGTGCCGTTTGACCAAAAGCGTCAAACGCGGCCCCAAAACTCTCCACGATCGCCTCAGTAGAGTCAATAAGCGTGCCGTCAAGATCAAACAAAATCACCGTCACGGCTTGATCCACTCAATCTGGTTGTGCATGATGCCGATTAAAGAGGGCTCGATTGGATGAATGGCCCGATTCACCGCCGTGATTGTGTCGGGAATATACAAAAAGACGTAGGGGTGATCCTGCACGATCTGGTTGAATATTTTTCTATAGAGCTCTCCCGCTTTGGCCAGGTCGGTTGTGCGTTCGGCCTTTTCAATCCAGTGGTCTACGTCGGCGTTTCGGTACCCTACCAGGTTAAACCCGCCCAATCTGTCCGAATCAGAGTGCCAAAGGGGATAGGCGTCGGGAATAAGCCCCAATCCCCACCCGAGCAAAACGGCGTCAAATCGGCGGGGGGTGACCACCGTATTCAAAAAAGCCTGCCACTCCATGGCCCTGATTTTCACTTTTACCCCCACCTTGGCCAGTTGATGCTGGATGATCTGGGCGGCGTAAAGACGCGTGGTGTTATTGGCATTGGTCGAAATCGTAAAGCGAAGGGGATGATCTCGGTCATACCCCGCCGCTTTCAGTAGCGCTTTAGCCCGTTTGGGATCATAATGGGGTGCGGGCGGATCATTGGGATAGGCGAAGGTATTGGGCATAAACG
>JAMOMS010000125.1 GCA_027067015.1 Campylobacterales bacterium
CTACGCGGTAAGGGAGCTGGGGCTTAAGAAGGTTACGGTAGAGGCCAGGCGCGTCGAAGCGCTCACCCCCCGCCCTTTTGCGCTTATCACCTCCCGGGCCGTCACCCGCACCCGGGAGCTGATCGCCTGGTGCCGTCCCTTCATAGGGGCTGAGACATCCCTGCTTTTTTACAAGGGGGAGCGGGTCGAAGAGGAGCGCGCCAATCTTTCGTGCGAGCACGAGATCATCACCCGCGGCCCGCGCCGCTATCTTTTCATCAAGGATGCCGAATCATGCTGAAAATTCTTCTTACCGCCGCTATTATCTGGGCCGTCTGGTTTTTTCTTATCAAAAAGCCCCAGGTCACCGAGCACCGTCAAAAAAAGGCCGATGAGGCAAAAAGGAAAGAGACAAAACCCGATGAGGAGATCATGGTGGCGTGCGAGAAGTGCGGCACCTATGTCAGCAGTCACGAAGCCATCATCGTCTCGGGCCGCTACTACTGCTCCAAAGCTTGCGCGGGGGTGAAGTGATGATCATTCTGGGCCATCCCGAGATTCCCTTTTCGCCGCTTTTTTATGTCGAATCAATCGACGAGATCGCCCACACGCCACCCAATGCCACCCTCTGGCTCGGCTCCTACCGCCAGGCCGTCACGCTGGCACGTCACTGCCAGGAACACGACCTGCCCTACGGCGTCATGGCCGAAAACCCTACCGACGCGCTCAAAGCCAACGCCCTGCGCGCCCGCTACATCCTGGCCGAGATGCCTCTGGCCCAAACAATCCAAAAGATGGCCGAAACCTACCTCTTTGACGCCAAAATCCTGGTACCGATTCACGAGGAAGAGGAGATGACGGCCGTCGCCGAAGCGGGGATTGACGGCGTGATCTTTCAAACGGCGATTACTTTGCCCGAATCGTCTTGACTTTAGTTGGATTTTATAATAATATTGAGTGAAAAAGACTAAAGTTTAAGGAGACAAGCGAAATGGAAGCGGTCAAAACCGTTATACTCTTAACCCTCATGACCCTGCTGATGGTCTGGGTGGGCGGGATTTTCGGCGGCAAGAGCGGGATGCTGATCGCCCTGCTCATCGCCGGCGCCATGAACTTTTACGCCTGGTACTTTTCTGACAAGGCGGTCCTGGCCCAATACAACGCCGTGGAGGTTGACGAGCGCAGTGCCCCCGGCCTGCTGGCTATCGTGCGGCGCCTGAGCGACAAGGCGGGCCTCCCCATGCCCAAAGTCTACATCATCCCCGAGCAGGTACCCAACGCTTTTGCCACGGGGCGCAATCCCGAACACGCCGCCGTGGCGGTCACCGAAGGGTTGCTGGATCTGCTCAACGAAGAGGAGATCGAAGCGGTGCTGGCCCATGAGCTTAGCCATGTGCGCCACTACGATATACTGATTGGCACCATCGCCGCCACCATCGCCGGGGCGATCGCCTGGATCGCCAACATCATGCAGTTTGGCGCCTTTTTCGGCGGCGGACGGGACGAGGAGAGCCCCAATCCCATCGTCATGCTGATCCTCTCTCTCATTCTGCCGCTGGCGGCGGGGATCATTCAGATGGCGGTCAGCCGAAGCCGGGAGTTTCTGGCCGACGAGGGGGCCGCGCGCCTCACCGGCCACCCCGAGTGGCTCCAAAGCGCCTTGATGAAGCTGGAGAACTACAACGCCCGGGGTCTTTTGCCCGAAGCCACACCCGAAACGGCCCATATGTTTATCGTCAATCCCTTTACGGGCAAAGATATCAGCTTCGCCAACCTTTTCCGCACCCACCCCACCACCGAACAGCGCATCGAGCGGCTTGAGGAGATCAAACGGGAGATGATGGGCGCGTAGAGTATGGTATAATTTTGTCGTGAACATGTTGCTCCCACTGTCCGGCGGCATCGGACGGAAGGGAGAGGCGGCGGCTGTCAGGTCGTCGCCTTTTTTTTTGCCGAATTTCGGCGGTTATAAGGAGAGGGAGAGGGGAACTCCCTTCCAAAGGAGCAACATGTTCAACTATGCCATTCTCATCCTTTTCATCATCGCCTGCTGCTTTGCCGTCAGGCTCTATTGATGAAAGGAGCCGCCCGGTCATGCCGCGACCGGGCGGGATGGGGAGGGCCCATCACGATGGAAACAGCATGTCTGAAACGTTTATTCAATACATCAAATGCGTCGGTACCGGCGCCAAGCACAACCGCGATTTAAGCTACGAAGAGATGCAAGACGCGATGGGGCAGATGCTGACACAACAGGCGACCCCGGAGCAGATCGCCGCCTTTTTGCTCGGCTGGCGCCTCAAACCAGAAAGCGTCGAAGAGTTTCGCGCCGCTTTGGCGGTCATCGACACCCACTCAAGGCACGAGAGGGTCGAAAACGGCCTGGAGCTGGGGTATCCTTTTGACGGCAAAGTTGACAACCCCTACCTCTTCCCCCATGCCGCCGCCCTTTTGGCCGAGCACGATTTGCGGGTGGTCGTCAGCGGGGGCGCGCTCCAACCGGCCAAGAGGGGCGTGACGGTGCGGGACGTATGCCGACACCTCTCTTTGCCCGCAAACCTGCACTACTTCGACCGCGCCGACTACTGCCCGCCGCTCTCATCCCTCACCCCCATCCGCCAAAAGCTCGGCATCCGCACGGGGCTTAACACCCTGGAGCGCCTCCCCGGCGCCGGGCGGTGCGATACGGCGCTGATCGGCGTCTTTCACAAGCCCTATGTCCAAAAGTATGTCGAAATCTTCGGCCCCCGCTACCGGCGGCTGGTGATCGTCAAAGGCAACGAAGGGACCCCGGAGATCTTCGGGCGGTGCCGCCTTTGGGTGCATGAAGAGGGCCGGCTTGAGGAGCACCTTATCGACCCCGCCCGCTACGGCGTTGACTACGCCAAATCCTTCACCCCCATCGGCGCCGGCAACCTGCTCAAAGCCACCCGAAACCCGACCGAAAGCCTTGCCTCCCTGGCCCGCCTCAACGCGGCGCTGTGGCTCTGGGCCAAAGGGGTGGCCCAAAACCTGGACGAGGGATGGGAGCGACTCGATGGATAGACGCGCCGATCACATCAAAAACATCCTCCACGGCTTTTTCCTCTCTTTGGGGACCACGGTGGCCGAACCCTCCACCATTTTGCCGCTGATGGTCCAACACTTTGGCGGCTCCCCCATGCTCATCGGTTTTTTCAGCGCTCTGCAAAGAGGAGGGGCGGTTTTGATGCAACTTTATGCCGCCTATCGGGCCCAGCACTACCCGCGGATGCTTCCCTATCTTCAGCGGGTCTTTGCCGTGCGCTTTCTTTCGTGGTTCGGTATCGGCGTGGCCATTCTCCTGCTGGGCGAGCGCCACCCTACGGCCACGCTCTGGGCCATCGGTATCGGGCTCTTTCTCTTTAGTTTTAGCGCCGGATTCGGGGCCATCTATTTTAGAGAGATCGTCGCCAAAATCTTCACCCACCGCTTCCGGGGCAAAACGATGGCCTGGCGGCAGTTTTTCGCGGGACTCGGCGCCCTGCTTAGCGGCGCGGTAGCCGCCTGGGTGCTGGAGCGCTTTGCGCCCCCCGAGAGCTACGCCTATCTCTTTATGCTCAGCGCCCTGCTCATGGGGCTGGGGCTGGCGGCATTCGCCACGGTCGAGGAGCCCGAAAAGACCCGATTCGAGAAAAAGATCGAAAAGTTTTCCGACTTTCTGCGCCACGCCCTGACGCTCCTGCGCTCCGACAGGCAACTTCAGATCCAGATCGCCGCCTTTTTCCTGGCCTACGGTTATCTGATGGCCATGCCCTTTGTCATTCTGGAGGCCAAAGAGAGCATCCATCTTGGCGGCAAAGAGGTGGGCCTGCTCATTACCGTGCAGATGGTGGGCGCCATGCTCTCCAACGCCCTGTGGGGCTATCTGGGAAGCAGGGGACGCTACCGGTTAATCGCGCTACTTAGCATCATTTTCAAACTGCTGGCCGTCATCCTGGCCTTCCCGGCCAACAGCCTCCCCGCTTATGCCCTTATTTTCTTTCTCTTCGGCGCCGCGGGCGACGGCAGTCGCATCACCAGCTCCAACCTCATCCTCATCCTCGCCCCCGAGGCCAAACGCCCCCTTTACGTGGCGGTACAGATGAACATTGTCTCGCTGGGGATGTTCTTTCCGGTTTTGGGCGGCGCTTTGCTCCACCTGGCGGGCTACCCCTTTCTTTACGGTCTGACGGCTCTTATTTTGCTGACAGCCTTCGCGCTGGCGCTTCGGCTCAAAGATCGCCCTACCGTTTGAAAAAGAGAAAGATTTTCGTTACACTTTTAAGATGTATCGCATCCTTTTTTTCCTGACAACAGCCCTGGCCGCCTTTGGGGCCAAGCCCCTTGTCGTCATCACCCGCAACGCCCCCACCACTTACTACATCAACGCCGTCAACCGTCCCACCGGTTTCGAGTACGACTTAGCAAGCGCCTTTGGGGCCTACCTCAAACGCCCCGTCCGCTTCGTGGTGGAAGATTCGGTCTCCGATGTTCTCAAAGCCCTCAAAAAAGGCAAAGGCGACATGGCCGCCGCGGGGCTTACCCGCACCGCCGTGCGAGACCAAACGCTCATTCCCGGCCCCGGTTACCTCAACGTCCGTCAACAACTGGTCTGCCGCAGTGGGCTCAAGCCAAAAAAAATCACCGATCTGCTTGACAAAAAAATAGAACTCATCGCCGACAGCAGTTACGTGGAGACTTTCCATAAACTCAAACGCCGCTATCCCAAACTGCGCTGGATCGAGCACAAGGGGTATACCACCGAACATATTTTTGAACGCTTACATCAAAAAAAGATCGACTGTACCCTGGCCGACTCCAACATCGTGGACATCAACCGCCGCTACTACCCCCACCTGGAGGTGCCTTTGCGCCTAAGCGACCCCGAAACGCTGGTTTGGTACTTTCCCAATACGCCCCAAGGCAAAGCGCTGGCCCGACAAGCCAAAAAGTGGTTTGAAAGTTTCAAAAAGAGCCACGCGTTCAGGCAGATTAAAGAGCGCTATTTCGGCCATATTGTCAAGTACGACTATGTTGATACCGCCCGCTACCACAAGCGCATCAAAACCCGTCTGCCCAAATACCTGGCCGCCTTTAAAAAGGCGGGCAAAAAACACGGCATCGACTGGCGGATTTTGGCGGCGCAAGCTTATCAGGAGTCGCACTGGAACCCCAAAGCCAAAAGCCCCACCGGCGTGCGGGGGATGATGATGCTCACGCTTGCCACCGCCAAAGAGCTGGGGGTCAAAAACCGCCTTAATTACCGCCAAAGCATCGACGGCGGCGCCAAATACCTCAAAAACCTTCTCAAACGCATACCCAAAGAGGTCACCAACCCCTACGAGCGCTACTACTACGCCCTGGCCGCCTATAACGTGGGCATGGGCCATCTTTACGACGCCGTGCGCCTGGGCAAACAGCTTGGCATTAACCCCTACCGCTGGCACAACATGAAAACCCTGCTCCCCAAACTGGCCGAGCGAAAATACTACAAGCAGTTGCGCTACGGCTACGCCAGGGGAAGCGAGCCGGTGCGCTACGTCACACGCATTGTCAACTATTTCGAGATTTTGCGAAAGTACTACCCTAACCCGTCAATTTGAAATTCTCGTGGCTAAATTTGAAAATCTCTACCCCTTTTTGACGGATCGCCTCCAGCCAGCGCTCAATATCCGGCTTGTGATACCCCAACTTCTCCGCGGCATGACGCATCTGTAAAAACTCCGTATAAAGCGTAGTGGGGAAGATAGCGGGATCGTCGGTATTGATACACACTTCCACTTTGCCTTTTCGCAATCCAAAACGGTTATACCTTTTCTGTTCCTCTTCGCTAAACCCCTCAATCGGCGACCATCGAAAAACGGGGTGCTCTTCGTAACCTTTGAGCATGGCGATATAGACGTTGGAAGAGGGGTTTGTCTCTATGATAATTCTGCGATCCGCGATTTTTTGCAGTAAAGCATCCTGTATCGCTTCATAAAGGGTCAAATCCTCATCGGTAATAGACTTCCAGTCGTTTTCAAACCCCACCGAAGCGTGATAATCAAGACGCACAATCTCTTCCCACTTTCTGGTTCGGTATTGGTGGTAATACTCATAAAGTGCCCGGGGGTTTTTATTAGACTCTTTATTCGGCAACATCACCGTACGATAATAGGCATCGGCCGGCTTGATACTTTTGAGGTTCTCAAACGAAATGAGCGGGCAATATTTGCGAAGTTTCCATGCTTCATAAAGCGTATCGTAATCCAGTTCCAACCCTTTATAAAGCTCCGCAAAAAGCTCACGAATGCCCTTTTCATACTTCTTTGCCAGCTTAACGGCACCGGGAATTTCCGGCAAAACCCTGTAAGTCCACTCTCTTAGCCACACCAGCGTATCGAGTAACTCCTCTTTACTTAGATAAACCGGCCCGTTTCGCACCAGCCACCGCGCCGGCTCAAGCCCCACCGCCAAAGCGTGCCCGAGGCGGTCATTTTCCCGCATATCGTAAAACTCTATGGTCTCATCAATGCGCCGCATACCCGTTGCGATATGGTTAAAATCTTCCCCCGCGTGTACCGAAAGTTTGAGACGCTTGCGCGCCAGACGCCCTTGCAGGTGCGCCCGCATGGCCCTGGGCCACGCGTAACGCTTGGGCTCATAACGCAAAAAGTTTATAACGGGGGCAAAAACCTCCGGCGGGGTTTGGCTCTCTACGCCGGCTACGTCAAGCGTGACAACCATGTGGGCCGGATCGTACCGCAATGTTTTATTGGCATCCATACGAATCTCTATGGTCTCGGCCGACTCAAAGAGCAAGTTGTGCAGTTTTTTTGCCTCTTTATAAAGTTTGCTACGCAATCGTTTATGACGAGGCGATTGAAGCAAAAAGGCTGTGTTAAAGTCACTTGTTTGCTCTCTTTCTCTTACAAAGTGTACGCTAAAGTGGTAATTTTGTTCCTCTTTTTCGGCAAGCTCAGCATTAAAAGCCCGGCAATAATGTTTGATATCACCGCCGTTAAAAAAAGCATCGGGCGCTACTTTAACCTCCGCAAAAGTCGTTCCCGTCTGAAAAATATTTTGCGCGATATTTTTATGCTTTTGTCCGCCGACCTGCCTTATTTTGGAGCTAAAAAACTCACCAAAGCGGCCAAGTCCCGTATTTTGACTCATAAGCTGGTATGCGCGTAAAATATGCACCGCATTCAAAAAGACAGCGACCGCGTTTTGCACCAAACGGTACCGACTGCCTGAGGCCAACTCAAACAAAAGCACGTGCCACACCAGCCAAAAGGCGTTATATTGCGCTTTCTCTACCCTTTTAAGAGCCTCTTTCCACAGCCACCCTTTACGATGAGGCCAAGAGGATGAAAAAAGAGGATGGCTAATAATCGGCATATTAAGATAGAGCCGACTGTATAGCCTGGATGTATAAGCGTCATTCACACACTCTCTCAACCGCTGACGCCACAAAGCCAGCTCTTTTTCTGCGCCAGACATCTCGGCTTTGAAAATCTCAATCGCTATCTTGGCCGCGTCTATGACCTGGCCAATGGTTAACCGCCCGCTATTAAGCAAAGAAAATTCGCTGAGCCTTGGGAGTTTTTGTATAAAAGAGACTTCATAATATTCGTTTGGTGTCGGGGTATTGAGCATCTCCCAGATGTTAGGGATATTTTCATTGGCGCCGCCGGCATGCAGGTGCAAGTCGGCATACGCTTTGTCGTTTTCGGGCATCGGCAATGCCAGGGGGGTAATAAAATCGGCATATCGCACAATCTCCTGCAAACCGATCTGCTCCCCATTGAGCCACCCTTGCAGTCGATAGCCGATGATGCAGTAAGGGTGAATCTTGTTGATCACGCCGCTATATGCTTGTAGTTTGCTCTCATCGCAGGCTATGCGCTCTCCAAACGGGGCATTGGCAAAAAAGGTCTCATACAACTTTGCCAAAAACCCAAAATCGGTTTTTGCATCCAACCGGTCGTACCCGTGCTTTTTGGCTACGGCGTCAACGGTCTCTTTGCGGAATCTTGAGGGGTAAAAATCTTCCAAAGCCGCTTTGGCCGTCTCTGTCAGCCCTCTGTTTTGCCTTAACCTGGCATCTTCCCAAAGGGCCCAAGCCACCAGCATGGCGTCACTGCGCAAGAGCGCAATGGCGCCTATCTCATCGGGCGCATTGTAGATCATTTAGCGCTCAACCCCAGCATGGCGCGAATCTTTTGGCACTGTGCTTTGAGTGCCGTATCATCACTTTTTTCAACAGCGTTACATATATGTTTATCATGTAACTCTTGAAAGCGCCTTGCCCACTCTTTTGTCTCTTCGGGAGTTGCCTCTTTAAGCTTATCTTCTAAATCTTTCAAAAACTTCATAATATTCTGGCTCTTTTCTTCAATCTCTTTTAATGACCACTTGTCAATATCTTTTAGATTATATTCTTCCTTTAAATCTAAGCTTTGTTCGCTTAGTCTTTTTCGTTATCTTTGCTCTTCTTCTGTACTTTTTTCGATTTTGTTTTTGTCTTCTGAAGACTTACTTCGTGACTCAGTCTTCTTTTTTAATTCAGAACTCTTCTCCCCTATAAAAAAGGGAAATTTAGGTTTTTCAGCTCCTTCTTTTTCTAAAATAGCCTGAATAAGCGGATGATCATAAAAAAAGCCTACCAGACTCTCTTTTTCCATTTTATCATTTTTATCTTTTGTTTCAAGCGCCCATTTCAAATTATGTTTATAGGCTTCCGATGATTTGATATTTTGAGTTTTAAATATTTTTTCCGTCATAGCAATCCGCACCCCTGAAGCGTGGGCCGGGGTCTCATAATAACCGATGCTGTTTAAAAAAATATACACTATCCTTTGCAAAAGCTCTTTGGATTGGCCGTCATCTCTGGTTGTCTTACCGACCATATATTTTTCTTTAAAAACGTTCCAATCTGTATAAAATTTCTTTAACATTAAGTACAAAGCGTAACTATTTGGTGAGGGTAACACCGTATCATCGGAATAACTTAGAAGCTTTTGGATTTCTTTTTCTTCCAAATCATCTTTTTTTATACCAAAATCCGTCTCTTCTTCATCTTCCTTGTTATAATCAAACTCATCTAAAGTAAAATCCGACTGGTACGGAGGATCAAGTAAAATTTCCATAACTTTCTCTTTTCTTTCCTCTTTATTCCGAATACCGGAGAGCGAAAGAAGCATAAAAGAGACAAATTTGCCCACAAAAACATAGCGCCTTGTCGCGTTACCCGTTCTAAACTCACCCGAATGGGAAAAGAGCGAGGCGATAAATCTGTCTAATGTATCTACCGTATCCTCGCGTTCTCCTTCAGAGGTGTCCGGCTTTCGGAAATAGAGTCCGTGGACAAGCTTTTCTTTGGGAAAGGCAATCAGGTTTTGTGTTTCACCAGCATCCGAATTTTCTTCGTTACTACATTGAAACATAGCTATATGCTTGCCTTGAAACAACGGCCCTTCAAGCGCTTTATAGCCGTCTATTCGCCCCCTGCCATCTTGCTCTTCAAAAGCTTCCAAATCATTGCGACACGCCAAAGAGAGTAAATATTTTTGCTTATCGGTAGCGTATCTGTAAAACTCTTCCACCCCTTCCAAAAACTGTCTGTAAAGCGCGCCCTCTTTCACAAGCGCGGTATAAAAACTCTCCTTGTTCTTTTGCCCTTCCATAGCCATGACAACCGGTTTGAGTTTGGCGGCAAGCTGGACAAAGCTTCTGACGTTATCGTTCGGAAAAATCGCGATGGCATCCTTTTTTCTGCGCATATAGTGGTAAATTAGCTCATTGGCATAGTCATGCAGATCTTTATAATCTACCACCACATCCTTGCCATTGCGTATTTGCGGCTCAATCTTGTCAATGGGTTCAATGGTGTAGCGGTAGTCATTGGGCAAAACCTTGTTAAAGTACTGGTTGACAATGTCATCCACCATCGGCTCTTTGGTATCGCAGTTTCTCTCATTGCAGGCGATGTCACGTCTAAACTGGTTGCAAAGCAGTTTTTTATAAAGCTTGCCGTCACCGCTGACAATAGGAACAATATAGGGTGAAGCCAGAAATTTGCGCACCACTTCCAATACGTCAAACCCCTTTTTAAAGGCCATATCCACATCGTCAATCAGCAAGACCAATGCTTGAACCTTAAGAAGGTTGGCGGTCTCTTTAAAAAATAGGTGCACATGCTGTTCCAGCGCCTTGCTGGAAGCGTTGGCTGCAATGGCGTCAATCCCGCCCTCAAGCATACTGGCGTGCTTGAGTTTCATCACCGCGCCCAAAGAGAGAGATACCCTCTCCAGCGCTTTGTGGTACTGCATGAACGTGGTTTCGTCTACCGCGCCGCCCATCCGCTCTTTCTCTTTCTCTACCGCTTCAACCACACTACCCAACACCACACCCAAAAAGTCTTCATTGTCATACAGCAGTGTCGGATCCACCGGCCCGATAAAGTAGAGCGAACGCTCCCGGGCCTCTGTTTTTCGCTTATAGTTTTCTTCTATATTGATCATCAAAACGGTTTTTCCCATGCCCCGCTCGCCGTCTATAAAGATGGCGTCATGGCGTCTGACCTTCTCAATTTGCTCATCCTCCAAACGCTCACTTTTGGGCATACTCTCAAGCAAACCGGTCAGCGTTTCATACACACCGTTTAAAACCTTTCTTTGCAGATTCTCATCTTCATTTTTATAGACCTGGGGGCGATTGACCGTCTGTAAATCTATATAAGCCATCATCAACCTCTTTTTTGTTCTTATTTAACGTTTTATATGGCTTTATAATCTAAAAACTTTGCTTTAAAGTCATTTAATTTTAAACTTTTGACCTGTGTCAATTTATGAACAGAAATTTTTCTGTACATTACACCTTAAAAAGATCATGCGACACCTTACCCTTCTTATCACCTTGACCATACTGGCCCAGGCCGCTCCGTTTGTCCCCTCCAAAGTCTGCTCCAAGTGCCATCCGGCCATCTACAAGGAGTACATGGGCTCCATGCACCGCAACAGCTCCGTTTTTAACGATCCGGTGCACAAAGCGGTCTGGGACAAACACCCCCTCAAGACCAAACAAAAGTACAACTGCGCCGTCTGCCACACCCCTACCGACACCAAGCTGATTGAAGCGTTTAAAAAGGGCAAGCCGACCCTGCCCCAAGCCAACCGCATCCAGCGCGACGAGCCCATCGGTTGCGCCACCTGCCATCGCATCCAATCGATCCGCGCCCATGCGCAACAGAATGAAAATATCTATAGCAACAAACCCAAATACTACTACGCCGCCAAAGGGGGCAAAACGGTCAAAGAGAGGGTCAAATTTCATGAAGAGCCCAGCTTTTTCGGCCTGTTTAAAAAAGCCAAAGGCTCACCCTTTCACACCATCGACTACACCAACCGCCTCTTCGCAAACGGCGCCGTCTGCCTGGGGTGTCACGACCACAAACGCAACAAACAGGGGCTGGCCATCTGTAGCATGGATCGCAAAGGAGCCGAACCCTCCGCCAAAACCAACTGCGTCACCTGCCATATGCCGCAAGTTAGCGGCTCCCTCTCTACCATCACCGAGACCAAAACCCACGCCTACCACGGTTTTGCCGGTCTGCACGTACGGCCCGACCTGCTGGCCAAACATATCGCTTTAACTATTGACGCGCCCAAAGGCAAACTGCGCGTCACCGTCAAAAACCAAGCCGACCATCGCCTCTTTTCCCATCCTCTCAGGCTGGCGCAACTGCGCGTTACAATAGAACGCCAAAATAAAACCGTTACCCTCCCGCCGGTCAACCTTTTTACCGTCCTGGGTAAAAACGGCCGGCCGGCCATGCCCTGGGTCGCCGATACCGTGTTAAAACAAAACGGCATAGGCGCCAAAGAGAGCAGAACTTTCGCTTTTGATTTCATGCCGCAAAAGAAAGACCGTATTACCGTGACACTGGGCTATTACATTGTCAACCCCCAATCAGCTCGAAAACTCGGCATTAAAGAGCGTGGAATCAAAGAGTTTAAGGTATTAAAGAGTAAAATTTTTCCATATTAACGGTTTCGTTGCCCGTTTTTCCGTAGGCCGATGACGGCAACGGCCGTATCAAAGGAAAGGCGGTGCGACACCGACACTTCATGGAACATCAGATTAGACAAAACGATTTTGACTGGATCAGCGAAGAGAACCGGGGGATGCTCACCCGGATGCTACAGGCCCTGGTAGAGAATAAAAACGACGAATCCGCCCTTTTGGATCTGGGCAAAACCCTCCACGACAAAGGCATCGCCTTTTCCCAAATCGCCATCTTTTTGGACCAATATCTCCAGGAACTTGACGAATCGGAACGCCTGCGTCTTTACGCGCGCCGCGAGATTCTGGCCAAAGGCTACCTGGCCGCCCGCCTACCCGGGGAGATAGGCGCCATCAAAAAAGGGATCCACGCCAACCCGGCGCTGATCGGCGCGAAGGAGATGAGAATCCTGCATGAGCTCACCGCGTGGATGGAGGCGATGGTCGAAAGTTTCCTTCACGATACGCCCCTACCCGACATCAAGGCGCGTATCGCCCCCTTTATCCGCTTTGTTGAAGAGCGGGGCGGTCTCTATTTTGACGATCAGGAGGTCAAGGCGGAACTGCTTGGCACCAACCGCCGCCTCTACCTCTGCGCCGGCGAAGCGGTCAAGCTCCATAGCCGGGGCGCCTATTTCCACTTCACCCTTGTCTACGTGGAGCTTTCGGCCCTCTTTCTCAAAATGGCCACCCTCCTTAGCTCTATGTTTTTGGAAGAGGAGCTCCTTTCCATCTATATCGACCCGGTTACTCACCTGCCCAACCGTTTCCAATTGCTCAAAGACCGGCGATTCTTTCCCGACGCCTACTTGCTCATTCTTAACATCCGCTCCTTTTCCAAGCTCAA
>JAMOMS010000126.1 GCA_027067015.1 Campylobacterales bacterium
GGCCAGGTTGGAGGAGGCTTTGATGGTGTTGTAGCTGATCATCTCCATTACTTCGTCAATCAGGTTCAGGTGTTCCGGGCTACCCCAGTGCACCTGCTTTTCGGCCACCATCTGCGCCTCGCCCATCACACCCAGGCCGATGGAGCGGGAGCGTTCGTTGGTCTTTTTGACCTTTTCAAGCGGGTAGAAGTTCAGGTCGATCACATTATCCAGCATCCGCACGGCGATGGGCACGACCCGCTCGATATCCTCTTTGGTGTGGACTTTGGAGAGGTTGATGCTGGCCAGGTTGCACACCGCCGTCTTGCCGTCTTCGCCCACCTTTTCGACAATGTAGATATCCTTGCCGTCGATGGCGTCAAGCGCGGTGATCTTCTTGGCTTTTTTGGTGATGCCGCTGTCGACGGTGACATCCTCTTCCTCTTCGTAGTAGGCGACAGTGCCGTCGGTAAACTTCACCTGTACCCTGTAGTGGTTGGGCTCGGTATTTTGGAAGATCTCGGTGCAGAGGTTGGAGCTTCGGATGATGCCGCAGTGGTCGTTGGGGTTGACCTTGTTGGCGGTATCCTTGAAACAAAGAAAGGGGTTGCCCACCTCAAAATAGCTCATCAGAATCTTCTTCCAAAGCTCCTTGGCCTTGACCTTCTCCTTGAGGACGCCCGGGTCGTTTTCATATTCGATGTAGCGTTTTTCAAAAGCCTCCCCGTGCAGGTCGGTCAGGTCCCCCGTTTCGTAGGGGTCAAAGAGTGTCCAAACGCCGTCTTCGGCCACCCGTTTCATAAACAGGTCGTTGATCCAGAGCGCGGGGAAAAGGTCGTGGGCGCGTCGGCGCTCCTCGCCGGAGTTTTTCTTCAGGTCAATGAAGTCCCAAATATCAATATGCCACGGCTCGATGTAGACGGCGATGGCCCCTTTGCGAGTACCGAGCTGATCGACGGCAATGGCGATGTCGTTGGTGATCTTCAAAAAGGGCACAATCCCGCCGGCGGCGTTTTTGTGGCTGTCGATATAACTGCCCATGGCCCGCACTTTGCTCCAGTCCCAGCCGATCCCGCCGCCAAATTTCGAAAGAAGCGCCATCTCTTTGTAGGCGTCGAAGATCCCCTCGATCTTGTCGGGGGTGGTGCCGATGTAGCAGGAGCTAAGCTGGTGGCGGGGGGTACGGGCATTTGAGAGCGTGGGGGTGGCCACCATCACCTCAAACTTGCTGATGACGTCGTAAAAGCGTTTGGCCCATGTCTGGCAGTCAAGCTCATTTTGGGCCAGAAACATCGCCACGGCCATAAAGAGCTGTTGGGGTAGTTCGATGGGGCGGTTTTCGCGATCTTTGATGAGGTACCGGTCGTAGAGGGTGCGGATGCCCAGGTAGGTAAACTGCAAATCCCGTTCGGGCTTGATGTAGTCGTTCAGATCGTCCAGGTCATACTTCTCTTTGAGCCCCAGGACAATGCGTCCTTCCCTTTCGCCGCGCTCAAAATATTCGCGCAGGTGGTTGTAGCCGGTAAAGCCCGTCACCTTGTGGTAAAGGTCGTAAAGAAAGAGTCGCGCGGCCACGAAAGTCCAGTTGGGGCGGTCCACGTCAATCTTGTCCACGGCCGTCTTGATCAGGGTTTGCTGGATCTCCTCGGTGGTGATACGGTCGCGAAACTGGATTTTGGCGTCCACTTCCAGCTCGCTCTGGCTTACCCCCTCCAGACCTTCGACGGCGGCGGAGGTGTACTTTTGGATTTTGGAAATATCCAGCGGCTCGGCCCGGCCGTTGCGCTTGATAACGGTTAAAACTCCCAGTGACATATAGGGTCCCCTTTACTCGCCGAATACCCGGGCGAAAATTTTGTCGACGTTTTTGGTGTAGTAGCCGTAGTCGAAGCAGTCGCGAATCTCCGCTTCGGAGAGTTTGCTGTTTAGCTCCTCGTCGGCCAGTAGATATTGCAGGTAGAGGCTCTCGCCTTTGTCGTTGAGCGCCGGTTTGCCCTTTTGCAGATCTTCCCACACCTTCATGGCGTTACGCTGGACAATTTTGTAGGCGTCTTCGCGCGTCACGCCCCGTTTGGGCAGTTCCAGCAAAACCCGCTGACTAAAGACCAGCCCGCCGGTGAGGTTGAGGTTTTTCATCATGTTTTCAGGATAGACCACCAGCTTCTCCAGCATACCGTTAAGGCGCATCAGCATAAAGTCGGCGGTAATGAAACCGTCGGGCAGAATAAAGCGCTCCACGGAGCTGTGGCTGATGTCCCGCTCGTGCCAAAGCGCCACGTTCTCCATGGCCGGCAGGCAGTAACTGCGCACCATCCGCGCCAACCCCGTCAGGTTTTCGCTCAGTACCGGGTTGCGCTTATGGGGCATGGCGGAGCTTCCCTTTTGGCCTTTGTGGAAATACTCCTCCGCTTCGTAAACCTCGGTGCGCTGGAAGTGGCGGATGTTGATGGCGATCTTCTCGACGGTTGAGGCCAGCAGAGCCAACGCGCTCATCAGGCGGGCGTAGCGGTCGCGCTGAACCACCTGGTTGGAAACCGGCGCGGGCTTGAGGCCCAGGTATTCGCATACCAGCTCCTCCAGCTCTATGGGAGCATGGGCGAAATTCCCCATCGCGCCGCTTACTTTGCCCACGCTGATCACTTCCAGTGTCTCCTCAAGGTTTTTGAGGTGGCGTTTCATTTCGTCGTACCAGACGGCTACCACCAGACCGAAGGTAATCGGCTCACCGTGGATGCCGTGACTGCGCCCCACCATCAG
>JAMOMS010000127.1 GCA_027067015.1 Campylobacterales bacterium
CCCTTTGAGACCAAAAAGGCGTATGCCGTGGGCGATATGGTGATTGGCGGAAAGGAGCTTTCGCGACGTATTACCCAGGCGGTGGTCTCCAAGCTGACCCAAACCAGAAAATTTACCGTGCTGGATCGGGAGAATAGCGACTACTACCGTTTTGAGAAGCGCTTTTTGCTCAGCGGTGACAGTGACCCGATGGAGCTTGCACGCCTGGGCAGGCGTTTGGGCGCGGACTACTTTGTGATCGGCCAGATTCTTGATTTTGGGATTCGGCAGGAGCGCATCAGCAGTCTGATCGGCCCGGCCGGCAGTGACACCGGGGCGATCCAGGGGTATGCGACGGTCGCTTACCGGGTTTTGGCGGTGGCGACCCAGCAGATCAAATGGTCCGATACCTTTGATGTTGTCTTCCCCCTGCCCAAAAAAGAGCGGGCGGAGTCGCTTCTGGTCATGGCGGGGGATCAGATCGCGCAGATTCTGACCGATCAGCTTATCTACAATATCTACCCGCCCAAAATTGTCGATGTACAGGGTCGGCGGGTCATTGTGAATATGGGCGGCAATACGCTACACAGCGGTGAGCGGTTTGTCGTTTTTGGGCTGGGCAAACGGCTTAAAGACCCCTATACCGGTGAATCGTTGGGGCGTGAGGAGGTACGACGGGGTGAGATTGAGATTACCCGTGTAACGTCCAAAGTCGCGTACGGTCGCCTGATAGAGGGACGGGCGCGCAAAGGAGACGTGATTCGTCCCGAAAAGGGCGCGGCGCCTACGGGTGAGGCGCAAGGTCGGGGCTCGGCTTTTGATGAAATGTTCGCACCCCGACGCTGATCCTTCCCCCCGACAGGGGGCTTCAAAGCCCTTATAGCCGATATTTGATATAATCGGGCCAAATTTTATGTAACGAAGGGAAGGCTTATGTTGCTTTTCACCCCCGGACCTACTCCCGTCCCCGAAGCCGTCAGAACGGCGATGGCGGGCCCGACCATTCACCACAGAACCCCGGAATTTGAAGCGATCTTCGCCGAAGCCAGAGCGCGGCTGATGCGGCTTTTTGGTATGGACGAGTGTGTGATGCTGGCCAGCTCCGGTACCGGCGCCATGGAGGCGTGCGTGAGCAATTTGGCCCGCAAGAAGGTGCTTTATGTCAACGCCGGTAAATTTGGCGAGCGTTTCGGCAAAATCGCCAAAGCTCACGGTTTTGAGACGGTGGAACTGCGCTACGAGTGGGATACGCCCGCCACGGTCGAGGCGGTGATGACAGCGTTGAAGGCCGATCCCGACATTGATACTTTCTGCATTCAGGTCAGCGAGAGCGCCGGGGGACTTCGCCATCCGGTCGAGCAGATTGCCCGGGCGATCAAAGCCGAAAACCCCGAAATCGCCGTCATTGCCGACGGCATTACCGCCGTGGGGGTGGAGCCTATTGATACAACCCATATCGACGCGTTGATCGCCGGAAGCCAAAAGGCGCTGATGCTTCCGCCGGGGATGGCGATGATCGGCCTGTCTGACTATGCCGTGGCGCGGATCGGCGAAGGGAAGGGGTTTTATTTCAACCTGGCTGTCGAGATCAAAAAGCAACGCCAAAACACCACTGCCTACACGGCACCCACGACACTTGTTATCGGCCTTAACAAGGTGCTGGAGCTCATTGAGGCGCAGGGGTATGCGCGCTTTTACGCCGCCACCCAAGCCCGGGCGCTGGCGACCCGTTCAGCGTTGGCGGCGATCGGGTGTCGCCTCTATCCCAAAACGCCGGCGCTTTCGATGAGCGCGGTCTACGACGAAGAGGCCAACACCCTGCGCAAGATTCTTAAAGAGCGTTACGGCGTCAATGTCGCCGGCGGGCAGGATCACCTAAAAGGCAAACTTTTTCGGATCAACCAGATGGGGCTGATTCCGGTCTATGAGAGCGCGTGGGTTCTCAATGCCGTGGAGTTGGCGCTGGCCGACATGAACCGGCGCCCCTATGACGGCACCGCTTCACGGGTATTTAACGAAATCTACTTTCAAAACGAGACCCCATGATTTTTGAGCACGAGATTCCCGCCGGCAGTCGCCTCTATTTTGGTGAAAGCGCCCGTATCAAACGCCAAATCGAGCGTATCGCCAGCCAGATATTGGAGGCGAGGGGGTTTGCCGAAATCTCCACGCCGCTCTTTTCCTATCATCAACACATGGGAGTGCGGGACGACAGGGCGCTTATTCGCCTGGCCGACCCGCAAAACCGTGAACTGACCCTGCGGGCCGACAGCACCATTGACGTGGTACGGCTGGTGACCAAGCGGCTGGGCCGTTCGGTCGATCAGAAAAAGTGGTTTTATATTCAGCCGGTCTACCGTTACCCCACCGAAGAGATCAACCAGATCGGCGCCGAGTGGCTGGGGGGCGAGCTGGCCGACGTGCTGGGCGTGATGAGTGACCTGCTGGAGGCGCTGGAAGCGGAGCCGGTTTACCAGATCTCCAATATCCGTATTCCGCGTCTTATAAGCGAGCATTTCAATGTGCCGTTGACGCGCTTTGAGAAGATGGATGTGGCGGCCTTTTTGGACGCCGATCTTCCCTGGCTGGCGGAGCTGGCGAGGGTGCAGAGCCCCAAGGATCTTGAGAAGGCCCTGCCGAATATGCCAAACGTGTTGCAGGCCGAGCTGACACGCATGAAAGAGCTGGCGGACGCCTGCCACTGCGCGCGTTGTGTGTTGGCGCCGCTCTATTACGCCAAAATGCGCTATTATGACGGCCTCTTTTTCCGCTGTTTTGCCGGCAACACCCCGCTGGCTTCCGGCGGACACTTTGTAGATGACGATATTTCGGCGGCCGGATTCGCGCTCTATACCGACGCGCTGATCGAAACCCGCCAAAAAGGAACGCAGAAAAGATGAACCAGGCAGATCTGATTGTCGGGCTCCAGTGGGGCGACGAAGGCAAAGGCAAAATTGTCGATATGATGGCCCAATCCTATGAGGTGGTGGCGCGTTTTGCGGGCGGGCACAACGCGGGCCATACCATTGTCACGGGCGGCAAAAAGTACGCCCTGCACCTGATCCCTTCCGGTATTCTCAATCCTGAAGCCGTCAATGTCATCGGCAGTGGGGTGGTGGTGTGTCCGGAGAACCTGATGAAAGAGATGAGCCAGTTTGAAAATCTCCAGGGACGCCTCTGGCTTAGCGACAAAGCGCACCTTATTCTGCCCTACCACCAGTCGATCGACCGGGCAAGGGAGCGGATGCGGGGCGCCAAGGCCATCGGGACCACGGGACGGGGCATCGGCCCGGCCTATGCCGACAAGATCGCCCGAATGGGCCACCGTGTGGGAGAGCTTAAAGATGTGGAGAAGCTCTTTGAGAAGATCATGGCCTATCTGGAACAAAACGCCCCGATCTTCTCGGCCATGGGCGTTGAGGTACCCGACGCCCGGACGCTCAAAGCCGACCTGATCCGCTACCGGGACGCGCTACTGCCCTACATGGCCGACACCACCCAGATGCTGTGGTGCGATGTGGCGGAAGGGAAAAAGGTGCTTTTGGAAGGGGCGCAGGGCACGATGCTGGATATTGACCACGGCACCTACCCCTACGTTACCAGCTCCAGCACCGTCGCGGGGGGCGCGTGCACGGGTACGGGCCTCTCACCCAGGCAGATCGGCAAGGTGACGGGCATTGCCAAAGCCTACTGTACGCGGGTGGGCAACGGCCCGTTCCCAAGCGAGGATTTCGGCGAGGAGGGTGAGCGTCTGCGACAACAGGGGCATGAGTTTGGTACCACCACCGGACGGCCCCGCCGGTGCGGCTGGTTTGACGCGGTGGCCATTCGTCACGCCTGCGCGCTCAACGGGTGTGATCAGATCGCGTTGATGAAACTGGACGTGTTGGACGGTTTTAAAGAGATCAAAATCTGTGTCGGTTACCGCTATGAAGGGGAAGTGATCGACTATGTGCCTTACGACCTGGAAGGGGTGGAGCCGGTTTACGAGACGTTTCCGGGTTGGCAGAAAGTTGAGGGTATCGCCGACTATGACGCCCTGCCCGATTCGGCGAAAGCCTACATCGAGACCATCGAGCGGGTCAGCGGTGTGCGGGTGGGCATCATATCTACCAGTCCCGACAGGGAAGATACGATTATCAGGTAGAGCCTATGATACGAAACGCCAACGCCCTGGTTCGGCTCAGAAAACGGCAATTCGAGCAGGCCGAGCAGGCGGTAGCGGCGTTGAACGCAGAAATCGCCGAGATCAAAAAAGAGATATCGGCGTGGCGTGAGCAGATGCGAAAGATCGCACTGCCAAAAAAGGGTGAGGGACGGCTTTTGGGCCGGGTGGATGCCCAACGCTCTGCCGTGCGGGCCGCGATGGCCGTGTGTGAAGAGCGCCTGGCCTTCGCGCGACAACGGCTTGAAGAGGCCAAAGAGAGGCTCAAAGAGGCCCATCGGGCGCTGGAGCAGGCCAAAAGTATCGAGAGCCGGGCGCTGGAGGCGTTGGCGAAAAAGCGGGCCCGGCGGGAACGGGCGATGTTGGACGAGATCGCTGTGGGACGATTTTGGAGAGATCACGTGGCTTTCAAGGATGAGCGGTGAGAGCCTGGTCGGTCGCGTTACTGTTTTGCGGGGTGCTTTGGGCCGAGGGAACCGTACCGTTGGAGTGCAACAAGATCTTTGAGGAGCGCAAGCAGGAGCTGGAGCTCAAACTTGATGAGGTGGATGAGGCGCGGCAGGCTTACGAAGCGCTTCGTGACGCGACCGAGGCGATGCTTAAGAAAAAAGAGGCCCTGCTTGCCAAAAAAGAGGCCGATCTTAACGCCACCCGCAGTGAGTTGGAGAAAAAAGAGAAGCAGATCGCGGCCCTGCTGGAAGAGAACCGCAAAACCCTCGAAGCCATCCGCAAGGCCAAGGCGGACAAGATCGCCCAGACCTACGCCAAAATGAAAGCCTCCGCCGCCGCCGAGATTCTTGCCAATATGCCGGTTCAAAAGGCCGCGGGAATTCTTAAATCACTCAAACCCAAAGTCGTGGGCCAGATATTGGCCAAGATGGATCCTAAAAAAGCCTCCGCCGTCACACTGGCTCTGGAAGGTACGCAGGGAAAATCTTCCGATTAACCCTTTCTAAACCTATCTTTTGCTACACTTGTTCAAAAAATTACGCCCGCTTTTTCGCGGGCGCAAAAGGCGCGTCGATGAAACTGAGTTTAGCCCATGCCCCCTATATCGCCAACAAGATCGGCATTGACCTGGCCAATACCCCCTTTGTGGAGGTACGCCGCGGGATCGAGCCGGTGGCGCAGACGGCGCGGGAGGTGATTGAAGCCGATATCAAGCGGGAGAGGGCGCTGGATGAGCGGGTGAACGAGATCATGGAAGAGAAAGAAGAGGAGATCGAGTTCATGCAGGCGGATGCCCGCCAGCTTTTTTGGATGATCAAAAAGAAGCTGGCGCCCGAATTTGGCGTTATTTTAAACCGGGAAGACCGCTACAGCGACATCTCCCACAAGATTCTGGATGAATTGTGGGAAGAGGATCTGATTGATTACAGTGTCAACGAAAACCAGGTGCGCGGCGTTATTTTCAAGGCGATTGAGAGTTATATGGCATCTTTTTCGGAGATTGAGGATATCGTTTTGGAAAAGATCTCCCACTACAAGCGCAAACTGATTCCGGGAACCGAAGAGTATGACCTGATTTTTGAGCGCCTTTACGAAGAGGAGCTGAGACGGCGGGGGATGATGTGATGAAACCGGTCTATATCTATCTGCAAAACGGCACCTATCTACAGGGCAGGAGTTTCGGCGCCGAAGGGACGGCGGTGGGAGAGATTGTCTTTAACACCTCCATGACGGGGTATCAGGAGATTGTGACCGATCCCAGTTACGCCGGGCAGTTTGTCACCTTTACCATGCCCGAAATCGGCAACGTGGGATGCAACCGGGAAGATGACGAGTCTTCGCGGGCCTGGTGCAAGGGGGTGATTGTACGCCAGTATCAGGATCGGCCCTCCAACTTCCGCAGTGAGGAGCCTCTGCACGAGCTTTTGCGTCGTGACGGCGTGCTGGGAATTTGCGAGGTGGATACCCGCTTCCTGACCAAAATGTTGCGTGAGGAGGGGGCGATGATGATGATCGCCTCCACCGAAGTCTCCGACAAAGCGGAGCTGGCCCGTATGCTGGAAGAGGCGCCCCATATCAGCGAGGTCAACTATATTGAGCAGGTAAGTACCAAAACGGCCTATCGCCATACGCAGGGACGTTATGACGCAAGAAAATTTCGCTACAACGACGCCCCCGAAGCCAAAGCGCGGATCGTGGCGCTCGATTTTGGTGTCAAACGCAATATTCTCAATGAACTGACCGAGGCGGGCATCGCGGTGGAGGTGATGCCCAATACCGTGGAGGCCGAGACACTGATTGCGCGCTATGAGAAGGGTGAGATTGACGGGGTCTTTCTCTCCAACGGCCCCGGTGATCCGTTGATTTTAAAGGCCGAGCAGGCCAAGATCCGCAAGTTGATCGAAGCCAAAGTGCCGATGTTCGGCATCTGTCTGGGGCATCAGCTTCTCTCTATCGCCCACGGGTATGAGACCTACAAACTCAAATTCGGCCACCACGGCGGCAACCACCCGGTCAAGAGCCAAAAAAGCGGCGCCGTGGAGATTACGGCCCAAAACCACAACTACAACGTACCCGACGCCATCACCGAAGTGGCGGAGGTGACCCATATCAACCTCTTTGACGGCACCATCGAAGGGGTGCGCTACAAAGAGGCGCCCATTCTTTCGGTTCAGCACCACCCCGAATCCTCTCCCGGCCCGCATGAGAGCCGCTACGTCTTTGACGATTTTCTGCAACTCATGGCCCGCTAAGCGGGCTTGTTAACATACGCTTAACACCCCTTCTTTATAATTCTTTTCAAGATTCTTTTAATAAAGGAAAAGCGTATGAGAAGAGTATGGCGAATAACTGGTCTGTCACTGGCGGCGGCCATGACGTTGACGGCCGAAGAGGTGCAGATGGATACCATTGACGTGCAAGAGGCCGGAACCACCACCATTGTCAAAGATGTCTCCGGCGATGAGGTGCGCTCCGCGGATCTGGCCTATGCTTTGAACCAACTGGATCCCGATGTCCAGCTCATTCGCCGTAGCGGGATCTCCAACGATATCATCCTGCGTGGTATGCGCAAAGACAATATCAACTTCCTGGTCGATGACGGCAAAATCTACGGCGGCTGTCCCAACCGGATGGATCCGCCTATCTCTCACGTATTGGCCAGTAACGTGGCGAATATTATTATAAAAGAGGGACCTTATGATGTGCGCCATTTCGGTACCCTGACCGGACTGGTTTCGGTTGAGACGCTTAAGCCCCAAAAAGATCTTCACGGTCGGGTCGATCTGAATGCCGGAAGCTGGGACTACTACAAGGCCGGCGCCGAAGTGAGCGGCGGCAATGACCGTATCCGCGTACTGGCGGGCGGCTCTTACGAAAAGGGCGGCCAGTATAAAGACGGTGACGGCAATACGCTGGCCGAACAGCTTGCCGACAACCCGGCCGCGGGTGCGACGGTCTATCAGGATCGCTACGCCGACATGGATGCTTTTGAGAAAAAGACGGGTATGGCTAAGCTCTTTTTTAATGTAACCGACAACCAGGAACTGCGCCTAAGCTATACCGTCAACCGCAGTGAGGACGTACTCTACCCCAACTCCAAAATGGACGCTTTGAAGGATGACTCCGATCTTTTCAACGCCAAATATATCGTCAAAAATCTCTACGGGGATCTTTCAAAAAAGCTGGCGTTTGAGTTTTATAACTCCTGGGTTTACCACCCCATGGGCACCTATTATAGAAAGTCGACGTTGATGATGAAAGGGGTAGGTGAGAATGTGATGCACTCGCGCATCTGGGGATGGGCGGTTCGCAATACGGCACGCGTGGCGGAGGGTGATCTGCAGATCGGCATGGAAGGGAGTGAGCGGACCTGGAAAGGGCGTTACTACTTCACGCCGCTCGCAACCAATCAAACCCTGGCCAAAGGGTGGAGCATTGACCATGCCGAAACCGACGATACCGGTCTGTATGCCCAGTACCAAAAAAGGGTAGGGGCGTTCGACCTGGATATGGGTCTGCGTTATGACATGGCCAGCGTCAAGTCGGCTTCCGCGGTGACCGATACCAATGACTACAACGCCATGGGCGGCTATCTGTTTGGCACCTACCACCTTTCGGAAGATACAAAATTTTTCGGCGGGGTCGGATCGTCTATTCGGGTGCCTGACGGCAAAGAGCTCTATTTCCAAAACAAGATCGGAGGGTTTTACCACGGCAATCCCGATCTTGACAAAGTGCGCAACAACGAGATCGACCTGGGTGTGGAGACCGCGTTTGCGCAGATGGCCACCCTGCGGGTGAAGGGTTTTTACAGCAAGTATGACGATTTTATCTTTTTCAATAAATCCATTGTAGTGGGTACCGACCCCAAAACCGGCAAACCGGTGACCGGACGTTATGAGAATATGGACGCCACCCTTTACGGTTTCTCTCTAGACGGCACATTGGCGGTGACCGATACCGTCTGGTTTGACGGCGGGTTGGCGTGGTTGAAGGGCAAGAAGGATGATCCCCTGACCAACCAGCATGGCACCGATATGCCCAATATCACGCCGTTGAAGGGGACGCTGGGTATTAACTGGGACTTTGATGATACCGGTACGGCGCGCTTTTGGATGGTGGCCGCCGACAAGTGGCGTGACTATGACGCCGAAAACGGTGAACAGGCCATTGACGGGTATGCGGTGTTTAATTTCCGCGTCAAAAAGGATTTTCTCAACCATTATGAGTTAACGCTGGGTGTGGACAATATTTTTGACAAGACCTATGCCATGACCAACACGTACGCCGATATGATTCTGGTAAGCGGAGGAACGGATCCGATGCTGTTGAACGAACCGGGCCGCTATCTCTACGCCAACTTTACCTACCACTTTTAAAGCAGACCCCCGTCAGGGGGTGACGATATAATCTCTTTTTTAATCTCTTCTTAAAAAAACAGTTAATTCTCTATTAACAGACTTTAAGCTAAATGTCATTAATATGTCACTGTCCTATTTTCTTGAAAAATGGAGACCTATGCAACCAGGGAGGGGGTATGGGTCTGGACTGTTTTTCAGGATAAACAAATCAAAAGGAGGTTTGCATGCAAAATGCAGCGTTGGAGTACGACTATACCGTTGCAAAATGGTTCACTTACCTGGCCATTATCTTCGGTATTGTCGGGATGGTGATAGGTACCTATATCGCCTTTGAACTGGCGTTTCCGGGCCTAAATGAAGTTTTTGGCCAATACGGAACATTTAGCCGTCTGCGCCCGCTTCACACAAACGTGGTGGCATTCGGCTTTACGTTGAGCGGTATTTTCGCCACTTTCTATTATGTTGGACAACGGACGTTGAAAGTTTCCATCGCCGAGTCCAAATTCGTTCACGGCGTGGCCAAACTGCACTTTTGGCTCTATTTCCTGCTTGCGGCGCTGATGGTGGTAAGCGAACTGATGGGTATTACCACCTCCAAAGAGTACGCCGAAATGGAGTGGCCGCTGGATGTGATGACGGTTGTCGTCTGGGTTCTTTGGGGTATGGCGATGTTCGGCCTGATCGGTATGCGCCGTGAAAAGACCCTCTATATCTCTATGTGGTATTACATTGCCACTTTCCTCGGTGTGGCCATGCTCTACCTGTTTAACAACATGGAAGTACCCACCTACCTGGTGACCGGTATGGGTAAATGGTACCACTCCGTCTCTATGTACGCCGGTACCAACGACGCGCTGGTTCAATGGTGGTACGGCCACAACGCCGTGGCGTTCGTCTTTACCGTTCCCATTATCGCCATGATCTACTACTACCTGCCCAAAGAGTCCGGTCAACCGGTCTTTTCGTATAAACTCTCTCTGCTCTCCTTCTGGGGTCTGATGTTTGTATACCTTTGGGCCGGTAGCCACCACTTGATCTACTCCACGGTGCCTGACTGGATGCAAACCATGGGTTCTATTTTCTCTGTCGTTCTAATTCTTCCTTCCTGGGGTTCAGCGATCAATATGCTGTTGACCATGAAGGGTGAGTGGAACCAGCTTAAAGAGTCTCCGCTGATCAAGTTTATGGTTTTGGCATCTACCTTCTATATGCTCTCTACGCTGGAAGGTCCGATTCAATCTATTAAATCCGTTAACGCCTTGGCGCACTTCACCGACTGGATTCCCGGTCACGTCCATGACGGTACGCTTGGTTGGGTTGCTTTCATGATTATCGCCGGTACACTGCATATGGCACCTCGCTTCTATAAGCGTGAAATCTACAGCAAAAAATTGATGGAGATGCAGTTTTGGATCCAAACCACAGGTATCGTTCTGTACTTCTCCAGCATGTGGATTGCCGGTATTACCCAGGGTATGATGTGGCGTGCGGTTGACCAGTACGGTAACCTGGCTTACAGCTTCATCGATACCGTTACCGTTCTGCATCCGTACTACACGATTCGCGCTATCGGCGGTACGCTTTTTGTAACCGGTCTGTTGATGTGGGCCTACAACTTCTATAAAACCATGACCAGCGACAAAGTGCTCGACAAAGAGCCCGCGTTCGCTTCACCCATGGGCGCATAAGGAGGTATGGAATGTTTCATTGGTTAGAGCAACGACCCTTTTTCTTCGCCGTCGGCGTTTTCCTTGTTATCGCGTTCGCGGGGCTGATCGAGATCGTACCCGATTTCGCGCAGGCTTCCCGCCCCATCGCGGGCAAACAGCCCTATACGCTACTGCAGTTGGCCGGCCGCCATGTCTATATTAAAGACAGCTGTAACGCCTGCCACTCGCAGTTGATTCGCCCCTTTAAATCTGAAACCGACCGCTACGGCCCCTACAGCGTCAGCGGTGAGTACGCCTATGACCGCCCCTTCCTCTGGGGATCCAAGCGGACCGGTCCGGACCTGCACCGTGTCGGTGAGTACCGCACCACCGACTGGCATGAGAACCATATGTGGGAACCCACTTCCGTGGTCCCCGGATCGATCATGCCGGCTTATAAACATATGTTCACCCAAAACGCCGACCTTGAGACCGCCTACGCGGAAGCTCTGACGGTTAAGAAGGTGTTTAACGTACCTTACGACAAACCGGGCTTCACCAAGCTGGGAAGCTGGGAAGAGGCGAAAAAACAAGCGCTTGAGGACGCGAAAAAGATCGCGGCCGAGATGAAAAACCAGGATGTCAAAGACGCGGTTGCCCGCGGCGAGATTCCTGAAATCGTCGCGCTGATCGCCTATCTTAACGGTCTGCATTAAGGATAGGCGTGGAAGCAATCAGAGAGTGGCAGGCGTACGCCTACTTCTTCCTCACGGTCTTTTTGGTCGTGATGCTGTACGGCTACATCCTGCACCTCTATCGCGCCGAGAAAAAAGGGACACGCGATTATGAAAAGTACGGCAAACTGGCGCTGGATGACGAATTGACCGACGCGCCGGTGGAGCTGAACGAAGCGCGTGAGAACGAGAAGAACGAAAACAAGGAGCAGTCATGAACAATATGTTTCAGGATAACATCAACCAGCTCTCCCTGCTCGCGGCGGCGATTATTCTCGCCCTGACCGTATGGGTGGCCGGTAAATACATCAAACAGATGAAGACCGACCGGTCTACCGGTGAGCTGGCCGATGAGAACTGGGATGGCATCGGAGAGTATAAAAACGAGTTGCCCGCCGGTTGGGCCTATACCTTCCTGGGTACGATGATCTGGGCCATCTGGTATTGGACGACCGGTTATCCGGTTAACGCCTACAGCCAGATCGGCGAGTACAACGAGGAAGTCGCGGCACACACCAAGCAGTTTGAGAGCAAATGGGCCAACGCGGACAAAGAGACCCTGCAAGCCATGGGCGAGGGAGTTTTTCTTGTTCAATGCGCTCCCTGCCACGGTATCGCCGGTGACGGTATGGGCGGCAAAGCGGCGGATCTTAGCGTTTGGGGATCCAAAGCCGGTGTTCTGGAGACCATCAAAAACGGCTCCAAAGGTCTGGGCTTCCCGATGGGTGAGATGCCTGCCGGATTGCTTAGCGGCGACGCGGCTGAAAAGGTGGCTGAGTATGTGGCTAACGGCATGAAGGGTGAGCAACCCGCCGAGTTCGCAACCTGCGCGGGATGTCACGGCGCCGACGGCAAAGGCATGGGCGGCATGGCACCCGATATCAGCACCTATGGTACGCCTGAGTTTGTCAAGATGGTTCTTGAGCACGGCAAAAAAGGCTTTATCGGTACGATGGTATCCTTCAAAGGTCGCCTGACCCCGATTCAGGAAAAAGCTGTCGGTACCTATATCCTCAGCCTTTCTCACAACGACTAAGGAGTAAAGAATGGAAAAACAAGGCAGCGCATTCGGTCTTCACGGCATTACCGGTTTCCTGATCGCGACCGCCCTTTTGCTTTCGATTTTGGCCGGCCTTACCATGGCCGCCATCGCGACACAGCAGGCGACC